>RGBY01000270.1 GCA_009919445.1 Planctomycetia bacterium | reverse complement strand
CGCAGAGGAGCCGAGTTGACTGTTCACCTCGGGTGTAGTCGGCCAGCACGGTTTCATTGTCAGAAGCAGTCGGCGGAGCCGGCAGCGACTCGGGAGCCGAAACCCCGGTTAGCTTCTCCAGTTGCGGCAGCATCTCCTGCCGCAGCGCAGCGTCAGCAGCCGCTAGCCGGGCTGCAACCTGCCGGTTGTGCTCCAGCGTTTCAAAGGGCACCTGCCGGTAGCTGCTCGACATCACCATGCCGGCGATGGCGTAGTAGTCTTCATCTGAAATCGCATCGAACTTGTGGTCGTGGCAGCGGGCACAGCCAAGGGCCAGGCCCAGAAACGCTTTCCCGAAGGTATCGACCTGGTTGTCGATGCGATCAGCTTCGTCCTGCTTGATATCGACCGGTGCGTGCACCGCTTCACCCAACATCCAAAAGCCAGTGCCCAGCACCGATTCATTCACTCCCGACGCTGAGAGCCGAGGCGGCTCGACCAGATCACCGGCAATCTGTTCGCGGACAAACTGGTCGTAGGGCAGATCAGCATTGAGGGCTCGCACCACCCAGTCGCGATACTGCCAGGCATTGGGAAGCGTGTAATCGAACTCATGGCCCCGGGTCTCACCGTAGCGGGCCACGTCGAGCCAGTGCCGGGCGAACCGCTCGCCGTAGTGCGGTGAGACCAGCAGTTCATCAACATACCGCTCGAAGGCCTGTGGGTCGGGGTCGGCAGCAACGCGGGCAACGTCGGCTGGATCGGCAGGCAGGCCGGTCAAGACTTCGCTGGCCCGTCGCACGAGCACCGCCCGCGACGCCTGCGGGGCCGGCTCAAGCCCGGCTGCCTCAAGCCGGGCGAGGACAAAGCGGTCGAGGTCGTTGCGGCACCAGTCGGCAGCCTTCACAGTCGGCAGTTCAGACTGCTTAGGTGCATGCCAGCACCAGTGCTCGGCCTTGCGTGCGGCAATGTCAAAAGTGACAACCTGAGCCGCCTTGCCATCATCGGGCCAGGGTAGGCCGCGACGGACCCATTCCTCGATCGTGGCAATCGCCTTATCGGGCAGTTTGCCATCCGGGGGCATCTGCTGGTCGCTGTCGTACCGGACAACCTTGACCAGCAGGCTTTCGTCCGGCTTGCCGGCCACGGCGACACCTTCAGCGACGAAGAAGTCGGCCCGTGAATCAAATGACAAGCCACCTTCAGGGTCCCCTGCCTCAGCAGAATGGCAGTCGCTGCAATGGTTGACCAGCAGCGGCCGTACCTGTGATTCAAAAAAGGTCAGGTCTTCGGCTGTGGCGGTCACCGTCTCAGCATGGCTGGGCCAGGCCAACGCTATAAGTACTACCGCCGTCGACACGATCAGGCTCGACCGCCACACCACTGCCCAGCTGCTGAATCGGTAACTTTGCATAGGGATACCATTGCCTCACAACACTTTATCTTACTTATCATGTTTTCAGCTGTGCTAGACACCGGAACGTTACCGCTGTCTCTGCTAGCGCTACCAAATCGTGCTGAGGGCAGCGTTGCTGTAAGGCTAGTCGGTCTGTGCCCAAGGACAGACTGTGCATTCCACCAGTGATATCCGGCTGTTTACCGCCGGCCGGCAGGAGCCAGCTTTCTTCGAATCGGAGGTTCGCAAGCGGAAGAAGGCCAAGTCAGCTTCGACCGCGTGGGCCGACTCATTCTCACCGTTTTCTGCCGTTCACGAAGCGGGCGAGTCTGCAACTTGCCTTCAGGAGGGAGCGAGAGCCGACTGCCCAGTTGTTCTCGACCAGCGCGCCCCTCGCGAAGCCACCGTTGACCGTCCTATACTGAGGACGCCACCGCGATTCTGCTGCAAGGCTTTGTTCCTCATGACCTCACGCTTTTACAGGAGCGGGCATCGTCATCGTGTCGGCATCAACCGCGCACGTATCCAATCTGCTAGACCGCCTGCGTCGATCTCTCGATTGACCAGCTTCATCATCACCGTGTATTTCTCGTCCTGCGATGCTTGTAGGTCATGCCCATTGAGAATAAGAAACGTCCGGAAGACAACAAACGCCGTTCGCTTATTGCCATCAATAAAACTTTGACTGCATGCGATCGCAAACGCGTACTGGGCCGCCATCGCGACGACATCTGGCGTTGGGCTTCCATATGCAAACAGGTTGCGTGGGCTGGCAATCGCAGACTCGAGCGCACCTTGATCCCGCAGCCCTTCCAGGCCGCCATGTTCGGCAAGCTGTTCAGCGTGGATCGCCAATACGACATCCAGCCGAATCCACTGCGGCTCGATCACTTAGACAACGCCCTGAGAGCATCCCGATCCTCTCGCATGACCCGCTTGGCAATCTCCATTTGTCGCTCAAGTTCGGGATCATAGGGAGTCAACTGAACCCCACTGACGGTTTCTTGGACGAAGAGCCGATCTCCATTGGCCACCCGCAGCCGCGCGACTAGCTCCTTAGGCAGAACGAGTCCCAGTGAATTTCCGACACGTCGAACTTTAATTGTTGTCATGGGACCCTCTTCTGTTGGCACGTGCGTACCAACATTCGTTGACACAATCGTATATCCGGAGAATCGGCATTGGAACGGACGATCTGCTGTTTTTTGTGAATTTGCTTGATTTGGCGTACTAAACGGCATTCACGGCTCTCCCCGGGTTTAGGTGCAACAAGGAAAGGGGCAAGGACACTGACCCCAGCCATGCGTCACAGCGATTGCCGGGGGCATTCAGCCGCTCGGTCGCTGCGCCGTTCGTAGACGGACACCCCAGGAATCACCGCCGCTGGTCGGTCTGCTGAGCCCCTCGCCCTGCGGCGGCAGAAAAACCGCTAGTTTTTCGTTAGTTTTTCTGAATCGGCGTAACTCTAGTTTTGCACTGGGGATATGAGTTGCTGCTGCAATCGCATCTCGGGGCTGTCTCGTCTGTTTTTCGCGTGTTGGAGCGGCTGCCTAGCAGCCACGGGCTGGTGAATTTTGATGGCTGCATCGACTTCTCAACCCGGCCAGCCGCTGCCCGATCGCGGAGACTTGGTGGAGATGCTGCTGATCCACCAGCGGAACCTCCACACCTTTCTGCTGACGCTGCTGCCGCACGAGGATGACGTTGACGACCTGCTGCAACAGATCTGCCTAGCCCTCTGGCAGAAAAAAGACAGCTATGCCCCCGACCGGCCGTTTCTGCCCTGGGCATACGCCTTTGCCCGCAACCATGCCCTGAAATATCTACAGCAGCAGAGCCGCGATAAGCAGGTAGCGGTCTTTCACGGCGGGCTGCTCGAGCAGCTGGCAGTAGCGCGGGAGACGTTTGATGCCTCGGCCGACACCAGGCGGCAGGCCCTGGCCGCCTGCCTGAAGCAGCTGCGGCCCGAACAGCGACAGCTGCTGGAAGACCGCTTTGCCGGCACGCAAACCCTCAAGCAGCTTGCCGCCGCAACCGGGGTGTCGGCCGCCTCGCTGACGATGAAGCTGCAGCGGCTGCGGCATGCCTTGCTCAAGTGCGTCCAACACAGGCTGGCTCGAGAGGAGGCGACATG
>RGBY01000269.1 GCA_009919445.1 Planctomycetia bacterium | reverse complement strand
CACCAGAGCGGCTGAGGCCTGGTCGGTCGCTCGACAGTTGTTCTTCACGTTGCCGGCTACGTTCGTGTGGGCGTCCCAGCCCTCATGATAGATCGTAATGAATCGTACGCCCCGCTCCACCAGTCGCCGGGCGATCAGGCAGGCCCGGGCGAAACTTGCCTTGGACGGATTGCAGCCGTAGAGGGCAAGCGTCTCCGGAGACTCATCCTGCAGTTGCATCAGTTCCGGAGCCGAGGTCTGCAGCCGGTGGGCCATCTCATAGGAGGCGATGCGGGTGGCAATTTCCGGGTCGCCATCGCGCGTAAGCGTCCGACGATTGAGGTGCGAGACCAGCCCAAGCGTCTCAGCCTCCAGGCGAGCGTCGGCACCAGCTGGCGAGGCCACATTGAGAATCGGCGGCCCGGCATTCCGAAACCGGGTGCCTGTGTAGACGCTCGGCAAAAAGCCACTTGACCAGTTCGCGGCCCCGCCGCTGATGCCACTGCCGGTGCTCATCACGACAAAGGCCGGCAGTTCGTCACTTTCACTTCCCAGGCCATAGGTCACCCATGACCCCAGGCTCGGTCGGCCCGGCTGGGCAAAGCCACAGTTCATGAAGATCTGAGCCGGCGCATGGTTGAACTGGTCGGTCTTGCAGCTTTTCACAATTGCAATATCGTCAACGACCGTTGCCAGATGAGGAAGCATCTCTGAAAGCTCTGCTCCCGACTCGCCATGCCGGGCAAATTGATACTGCGGCCCAAGCACCGCTGCATCAGGCCGGATGAAGGCATATCGCTGGCCACCGATCACTTCTGGTGGAATTGGCTTGCCTTCCATCGCCGCCAGGGCCGGCTTGTGGTCGAAGAGTTCCAACTGACTTGGGGCTCCGGCCATAAACAGCTGAATGACCGCCTTGGCTTTCCCAGGAAAGTGCGACGGGCGGACCGCCAGGGGGTCGACCATCGAGCCGGCCGCAGCTGTCCTGTGAAAGGCACCGGAGAGCAGGCTTGCCAAAGCGATTTTTCCAATACCAACGCCGCACTCTTCAAAGAAGTGCCGCCTGGTTACGTTGAGCAAACTTGCTTGTTGGAACTGTTCTCTTTTCGTCATCGCTTCACAATCGCCTCATCGAGGTTCATGACAACCCGCGCCACAAGCATCCAGGCAGCTTCTTCACGGAGTTGCTGAAGGTCCTGCTGACCGCTGTCGGCAACGCCCATCAACTCAGTCGCGGAAAGCGTTCCTTCTGCCAGTCGCTGCCGCTGACTCTTCAGATATTCCAGCAGCTGGTCGGCTTCCTCCGCAGAAAAGTCCCGGGAAAGCAGCCGCCGAGATAACTCCTGCATGCGGTCTGCGTCGCTGCCGGCAACCTGGACAATCGTTTCACCGAAGGCTCGGGCAATCTCCAGAAACATTGGGTCATTCAGAAGCGTTAACGCCTGCAGAGGAGAGTTGGAGACATCCCGCCGAGCAATACAGGCTTCACCGGTCGGACCATCGAAGGTGGTTGTGAACGCAAATGGTGCCGTCCGCTTGCGGAAGGTGTAGATGCTGCGACGGTAGCGGTCTTCCCCCTGGCTTTCGTCCCACTTTGGCTTGCCGAAAGCCACCTCCATCACACCGGCAGGCTGCGGTGGCCGCACGCCGGGGCCGTACATTTTGGTGGACAGCAGCCCAGCTGCTTTGAGCAACGAATCGCGAATAACTTCTGCCTCAAGCCGCACTCGCGGTCCACGGGCCAACAGAATGTTGTCGGGGTCACGCTCAGCCGCAGCCGGTGTCACTGCCGAGGACTGCCGGTAGGTGTCGCTGGTGACGATTAGGCGGTGCAGCGACTTGAGTGACCAGCCCAGCCCCCCCTGCTCCACTGGTGTCATAAAAGTGACCGCTAGCCAATCGAGCAGTTCAGGATGGCTTGGCGGACTCCCCTGGTAGCCAAAGTCGGCCACGGTCTCGACTAGCCCCCGGCCAAAAAGTGCGTGCCAGTGGCGGTTCACGACCACCCGAGCCGTGAGGGGGTTATCAGGAGCGACCAGCCAGCGAGCCAGTGCAAGCCGATCAGCCTTGGCATGGGCCGGCAACTGCGGCAGGAAAGACGGAACCGCTGGGGGCACGACTTCTTCAGGAGAAAGAAACTCACCGCGATGATGCCGATGCGTGAGCCTTGGGTTATCGCCCGGTCGCTCCCGCAGCACCAGGGTGGAGAGCCCCTGCCGCTCGGCTGCCTCAAGCCGCTCGATTTCTTTCACCTGGTCAGCCACTTCTGGAGCAGTGCCCTGCCGGCCATTGGTACTCCAGCCACTCGACATCACGCCGTCGATGGCTGCCGACGCCCCTGCCTTTTGCTTGCCAGCAAAGGCTTTCCCCTCGAACGAGTCGGTCGCCTTGGCAACTTCCACCCGGGTCTGCTTCAGTGGTAGCGAGACCTCAAACTCGGAGAGAAAGAAATCGCCCTTCCGCCCCTCGTAATAGCAGAGCCCCGGTCCCCAGGCGGGCAGGGAGGCATCGGGCAACACTTCCAGGCGAATGGCCCGCACGGGCTGCTCAGAGGCGGGCAGGGTCAGGGTATAGACATCGCTCTTGGTCACATCACCGCTGCCCAGAATCGAGCCGTCCGGCTGCGGCACCAGATGGGGCATGTTCGATTCGATTGCCTCGGGCAACACCACCTTCCAGGCGACCGCGCGGGCTGTCTCTTTCCGGAGCCAGGCGTCAAACCGCTCCGCCAGGCCAACCAGTTGCCGGCCTTCATTTGCGACAACCTGGCCCGGCTCACTCGATCCAGCCGCTAGTTGCTTAGCCCCTGGTCGTCCCGGCACCGGCCACTGCTCTGGCAGCTGGTTCCAGAGCAACTCAGCTCGCTTCGCAGCTTCGGCCAGCCGCCGGTCACGGTCGGCACTGGGAATGATCCACTCCGGCTCGTCGGCATTGTTGAGCAAGGCCATCAACGAGAAATAGTCGGTGTGCGTGATGGGGTCGAACTTATGCGTGTGGCACTGGGCACAGGCAGTAGTCAAACCCAGCCAGGTCGTCCCAGTGGTACCAACCCGATCGACCATGGCGAGATAGCGGAACTCAAGCGGGTCGATGCCCCCCTCTTCGTTGAGCATGGTGTTGCGGTGAAACCCAGTGGCGACGATGTCATCAACCGTGGCATCTGGCAGCATGTCACCGGCAATCTGTTTGATCGTGAACTGATCAAAGGGCAGATCATCGTTGAGAGCCTTGATCACCCAGTCACGATAGGGCCAGATGGTGCGGGGCCGATCTTTCTCATAACCATTGGTGTCGGCATAGCGGGCCAGATCGAGCCACCGGCGGGCCCAACGCTCACCATAGCGGGGGCTCGCCAATAACTGATCGACCAGCCGGCCATAGGCGTCGGCCGATTCATCCGCCAGAAACGCCGCAAGCTCATCTGGTGACGGCGGCAGCCCGACCAGATCAAGGAACACTCTCCGGCAGAGCGTGGCCCGATCAGCCTCTAAAGCCGGAGCCAGCCCCGTCTCCTTAAGCCGGCTGCGGACAAAACAATCAACGGGATGTTTCAAACCACTGACTGCTGGTGGCTCGTGTTGCACTGGCTTC
>RGBY01000268.1 GCA_009919445.1 Planctomycetia bacterium | reverse complement strand
ACACCTACCCCGGCTGCGGCTGCGATGTGCCCTCTGACCTCTATTCGCTGTCTTTCGAACAGAACCCTGACTGGTCGCGAACCTTCGCCAGCCAGCAGGAGATTCTCGATTATCTGCGGCGGGTCGCGGCCAAGCACCAGGTGGAAGCGTCGGTACAGTTTGATACCGATATTGTGGCCCTGCGGTGGAACGAGACCCACCAGCACTGGCAGCTGACCGCAGCCGACGGCCGGCAGTTCACCGCCACGGTGGTGATCTCGGGTATGGGCGGGCTGCACATTCCGGCGATCCCTAAGTTGCCCGGCGAGGCCGCATTCACGGGAACAAGCTTTCACACCGCCCAGTGGCGGCACGATGTCGATCTCACCGGCAAACGGGTGGCAGTCATCGGCACCGGTGCCAGCGCCGTCCAGATCATCCCCGAAATCGCAGGCAGGGTCGAGCAACTCACGGTGTTCCAGCGGACGCCCCCTTGGGTTCTGCCCCGCAACAATCGGCCGACCTCGGTCTGGACCCGCTGGCTAAAGCGATACGTACCCGGGCTGCAACTGGCCCAGCGGCTGGCCCTCTTCTGGAAAGCCGAACCGATTGCCATTGGCTTTACACTCAAGCCCAAGGCAATGGGCAGCGGCCAGAAGCGAGCCAAACAGTTTATTCAAAGCCAGGTGCAAGACCCCGTCTTGCGGAACCAGCTCACCCCGCAGTATTCAATGGGCTGCAAGAGGGTGTTGCTCTCCGATGACTACTACGCTGCCTTCACGCGGCGAAACGTGGAACTGGTCACCAGGCCGATTGCCCGGCTGGTACCGGAGGGCGTGGTCACCGGCAACGGCCAGCGGTGGCCAGCCGACGTCGTGATTTATGCAACCGGCTTTAAGCCCTTCAACCCAACCCATCGGGTCAAGATTGTCGGCCGTGGGAACCGTATCCTGGCCGACGACTGGGCTGACGGCCCGGAGGCTTTCAAGGGCGTGGCTGTTTCCGGCTATCCCAACTTCTTCATGCTGATGGGCCCCAACTCAGGGCTGGGCCACAACTCGATTCTGGTGATGATTGAGGCCCAGGTCGGCTACATCTTGAAGTGCCTCACCTGGCTGCGGAAACCCGGGCGGCGGAAACCCTGGCTCCTGAAACCGTGGTGGCGGGGCCGGCCCTGGCAGTCTATTGAGATCAAAGCCGAACAGCAGCAGGACTACAACGACTGGCTCCACGATCAGTTCAAACGCTCGGTCTGGCGGAGTGACAACGCAAGCCCGAGTTTTCGTCCCTGCAGCAGCTGGTACAGCACTGCCACAGGCAAAAACTTCTCTCTTTGGCCAAGTTTCGCCACGGCCTACACCTGGGCGATGCGACGCCCCGAACCCAGCTGCTTTTTCGATGCTTCTCAGGTCTTAGCCACAGCTGATCGCAGCCAGCCTGAAAGGTCGCCGCTCCGCCGGGCTGCCTGAGCAAGAGAAAATTCGTCTTCCCAGAGCACGCAGCAAGCGAAATGATGGAGGTTTCTCCCTGGCTGGTGCCCCATGGATCAATCCTCGTCGACCGATTCGCCTCCTTCACCGCGAGCCAACGGTTCGTTGCCACGGGTGGTGATCGACCTTGAAAAGTTGCGGCACATCAACTGCGGCCTGGGGCGGTTCTCCCTCTACCTTGGCCAAGAATTGCTGCGTCTGGCAGGCAATCGGTTCGAGCCTGTTTTGTTCTTGCCCCGTGGTGGTGAAACACACTTCCGCGATATCTCCGCTGCAAAGCACGACACCCTGCGGGTTCGGCCCTGGCGGAAAGAGGGTGTGCAGCGTTGGCTCCGGCCAATTGGCAGGTATCTCCCTGGCGTTCAGCGGCCAGCCCTCTGGCATGTCACGAACCAGATGTCCCGGTATCTCCCGCTGGACGACCGGGTGCCGGTGGTGCTGACGATTCACGACCTGAACTTCCTGCATAGCAACACCGAACACCAGCAGGCCGACCGCATTCGCCGCAAGCTTGCCGACATCCAGCGGCGGGTCGATCGTGCGGCTGCCATTGTCACTGACTCTCGGTATGTCGCTGACGATCTGAGGCAACACATCAATACCGGTCACACCCCCATCCACGTCATTCCGCTTGGCCTCAACCCGACACTAACGGCTTCCACAATTCGTCCCGCGTGGCTTCCAGCTGGCCCCTTTGCCCTCTCTGTGGGCAACTTTCTGCCTCATAAAAACTTTCGTGCGCTTATTGCTTTAGCCAAGCATCTTCCCGAACTAAGGATCGTCATCGCTGGAAAGAAGGACACGCCTTACGGCGCAGTTGTTGCAGAAGACGTCGCCCGTCACGGGCTCGGTGACCGCGTTCTCCTACCGGGCATGGTCTCCGATGCCGATCGGCAGTGGCTCTACGAACAGTGTGCGGTCTTTCTCTTTCCATCTCTCACCGAAGGCTTTGGGTTTCCGGTGCTCGAAGCGATGCAGTGCGGCAAGCCGGTGGTGATGTCGCGGCGGACCAGCCTTCCAGAGATCGCCGGCGCCGAAGGCTTCTTCTTTGACTCCTATAAGCCCGAAGCCATGGCCACTGTCGTCGAGACTGCCCGTCAATCGTTCCACAGCGACCCACAGGCGGCAGATCGCTGTCGTCACCACGCGAACAGCTTTTCCTGGCGGGCCGCAGCGGAGGGCTATGCCCAGGTCTACGACCAGACCCTTCAGGAGGTCGCGGCCGGCAATCGGCCGGCCGGCCAGCACTCCTGCTAAGCCCAGAGCGGCCGCTCCTCTCAAGCCGTCATTTGCCGAGTGAAATTGCTGTTCCGGCTGGTTTAGCCGACTGCTACTGTCCCGCGATACCAACGGCCGCCGAGACGGTGTCTTTGCCACCGCTCAGGCTGTTTTTCGAGGCAGTCCATTTGGAGTTAAGCATGCACCGTAGGGCACTCATTACCGGCGTCACTGGGCAGGATGGTTCGTACCTTGCTGAACTTTTAATTGCCAAAGGCTATGAGGTTCATGGCCTGCGACGCCGCTCGAGCACCTTCGGCACTGAACGGATTGAGCATCTCATCTTCGGTGACGAGCCACAGTTGCACCTCCACTATGGTGATCTTGCTGACGGCAATGGCCTCATGCGGCTGCTCCGTGAAATTGAGCCACACGAGGTCTACAACCTCGCCGCCCAAAGTCATGTCCGCGTCAGCTTCGACCAGCCGACCTACACCGCCGATGTCACCGCTGTTGGCACCTTGCGACTCCTCGAAGCAATCCGCGACGTTCAGGATGACACCGGCCGACAGATTCGTTTCTACCAAGCTTCCAGCTCAGAGATGTTTGGCAAGGTGGTCGAGACGCCCCAGAAGGAAACCACGCCGTTCTATCCACGCAGCCCCTACGGAGTTGCCAAGGTCTATAGCCACTGGATCACGATCAATTACCGTGAGAGTTACGACCTGCATGCCTCCTGTGGCATTCTCTTCAACCATGAAAGCCCCCGTCGGGGCGAGACCTTTGTCACCCGCAAGATCACCCGAGCCGCCACCCGCATCAAACTTGGCTTGCAAGAGAAGCTCTACCTGGGCAACCTCGACGCCAAACGTGATTGGGGCTTTGCTGGCGACTACGTTG
>RGBY01000267.1 GCA_009919445.1 Planctomycetia bacterium | reverse complement strand
GCCGAAGCGCCGAGTGCGGTGCAGAACCTGGCGGTCGCTCCGACGGGTGTGGGTGAACTCACGCTCTCCTGGGATTCCCCGGCGACGGGTGATGCGACGAGCTACAGCATCACCATGACCACCGAAGCAGGCTTAGGAAACTCATCGACCACCTACGTGACCTCCGCCACGGACTACACGTTTACCGGACTCTCGCCTGCCAACGGCTACTTGTTTTCGGTGACGGCCTCCAACGCCGACGGCACTTCTTCCGCAGCACAAGACAGTTTTGGGCAAGCAGCGATTGGCGTCGGCGTGTTGCCCTGGGGCCTCACCACGGGCCTCGACGGGTCGATCTGGGTAGCGAATTCAGGTTCGAACACCGTTCAGCAGATCGTGAAGGACAACGGTGTCTGGACGGCGCAGGCAGCGATTGATGTCGGCAAGAAACCCTATGGCCTCACCACTGGCCTCGACGGGTCGATCTGGGTGGCGAACCAATACAGCAACACCGTCCAGCAGATCGTGAAGAACGACAGTGGTGACTGGACGGCGCAGGCAGCGATTGGCGTCGGCAGGCATCCCGTTGCTTTCACCACTGGCCATGACGGGTCGATCTGGGTGGCGAATTTCGGTCAGCAGACGGTCCAGCAGATCGTTAAGGATGACAACGGCGTCTTTAAAGTGCAGGCACCGACAGCGATTGGCTCTACGTCTCCCTTTGCCCTCACCACGGGCCTGGACGGGTCGATCTGGGTGACATCGGTCGGTAATAATGGCGACGCCTTTATCCAACAGCTTGTACCTGACGAAGGTAACTGGTTAGCACAGCCGCAGGTGTCTTTACCTGAATCGACTCAAATTCTTACTTATAGCCAAGAATATACGCTTACAGGACTCTTGTGGGCTTTAAGAGAGGGTGTGACGAAGAGTTCCTTGAGCCAGCTATCGATTGTTCAAGTGGCAGTGATAAATGTTTTGGTCGGGACTCTTTCACCGTATATTGATCCTTTATTATCATCCCTTACCACGAGCACTACAGCTGGGCTGGATGGAGCAATCTGGGTAACAGGCCTGGGTGACGAAATAGTCCCCAGCCTCGGACCTGTTGTTGTTAACAATGGCCTTACGGCCGTGCAGGACGCAATGCCTATCGGCAAAGTAGCTACGAGCATTGCCACCGGTCTAGATGGTTCGATTTGGGTGGCAAGCTTGGATGGAACGGTTCAGCAGATCGCCGTTCCACCCAATGCTCCTGTTGCCCTCGCCGCGGTTTTCAGCCAAGAATCTAGCGAAGTGACACTGAACTGGCACCGGCCTGTAATCGACGGAGGTTCGCCGGTGATTTCCTACACGGCGACGGCCGCGCAAGGCGAGTATATCCAGTCGGTCACGACTACTGATCTGTCGTGCGTGTTTGATGGCTTCACACTCGGCAGCGGTCCAACCTACTTCACTGTGACCGCAACTAGCTTTGCGGGCGTGAGCAACACCGCCACACATCAAGTGGATACGTCAGGCAACACCATTCCGCAGCAGCCTCACACGGGTATTGGGATCACGACGAACGGTGTGCCGGCAACCAACGGGGGCCTTGACGGAACGGGCAAGACCTATTCATGGACCGCCCTGAGTGACTCGGCCACCGGAGGAACGTTGACAGGCTCCACGTTTGCGCAGGGCGGGATTCCAGTCGACATTGGCAACCCGAATCAGCCCAATTTTACCTGGGCTGCGGGACAAGCATTTGAGGTGACAGGTTCTGGAAATGTACTCAAGCTCGCAGGTGCGGCTGTCAACGGCGGGCAAACAGACCAACAGTTCACGCTCACCTTCACCGATGGCTCAACGGCCACCTGGACACAGTCGTTGAGTGACTGGTGCGATTCGAGTGGCTACTCAAACGAGTCGATCATCTCGACGCAACCGTATCTCAACACCGCCTCTGGGGGCACAGAAGCCACGACAAACTACGTTTACAGCTACAGCTATACCCTGCCTGAAGGGAAAACACTTGAAAGCGTCACGCTGCCGAACAATCCGGCTCTTCGCTTTCTTGGAGCAAGCTTGGCCACTACGGCAGCGATCGATTTGTCTGGGGACTGGAATGCCTATGGATTGGTGGTGGGCAACAATAATGTGCCCAACGGTCAGGGCTTTGATGGTAACGGCAACTACTACAACGCCAACTACCAAGGGTCGAGCCTCGGAGTTGAAGTCAGTTCGAATTCCAACTTTGACTACATGCAGATCACCTGGAACGCAGGCACGTTTGATCTCGGGCCCGCACCAAACCACGTCGGCCAGTCGAAAGAAACAACCGGCAACAACAACTTTGTGCAGGCGAGAGGCCAGACGATTGATCTCGTCAGCGGCGACTTTTCCACGCTGCTGATGATTGGTGCGGCGGCCAACGGCAATCAGACGGATCAGTCAATCACGCTGACCTTCACCGATGGCTCGACGACCACGTGGACGCAGTCGTTCACCGACTGGGCCAATAGCAACAGCAACAAGCACAACTCGCCACCGTCTACTTCCACGCTGGAAGCCACAAATGAAGCGCTCGTGGCCACCACAACGTGGGTCAACTATGTTGGCAACAACCAATCGAATCACAATCGGTTTGTGTACGGCTACAGCTTCGACATTCCAGCCGGCAAGACGCTGGAGAGCATCACGCTGCCGAACAACAGCAACGTCGGCATTCTGGGGATGGCGCTCGTGTAGCCGGCCACGACTGACCGCTCGCAGGTGCCGCACGGCCAAGGTAAGCGGCCACACCCAGAATTTGTGTTGCCTGAGAGGGCATTTTATTGTTCGTAGTGAGCGATTGCGGCAACGTTTTTGTTGGCTCTCGTCCCAGGTCACGTAGGAATCCGCCCGATGAAGGTCCTCTTCCAGACTCGCCGCACCCGCACGTCTCACCGCCCGCGAGTTCGTCGCACGGGCTTCGCTGCCGCGTGTGTGGCTGCTGAGCGGCTGGAGCCGCGGCAAATGCTCGCCGCGGACGGCCTGCGGCCCCTGCTGGAGCAGGCCAGCACACTGGTGATGGATGCCTCGATGGGCCCAAACCCCGTGGTGATGAGCAAGTCTCAGGTGGTAGGCACCGATGTGAAGAGCTTTGTGATCTCGCACGTGCCGGAGGGTTCGGTCGTAGAAAAGTGGGATGCCCTAAAAGAGCAGTGGGTTGACGTCTCCACGATGCCCAAAAGCTCGAATCCGCAAGAACTGATGCGGCTGCTTTCCAGCCGATACATCAAAGAAGGCGACAAAATTCAGTGGCGGCCCAAGGCCGGTGTGGGTGCCGCTGCCCAGCAGGCTTTCCAGATGATCGGCTGGGATGATGGCAGTGAGTTGCTTGGGGTGTCGGCCGAAGCGCCGAGTGCGGTTCAGAATTTGGCCGTCAGTCCGACGGGTGTTGGCGAACTGACCGTCACATGGGAGGCTCCAGCGACAGGTGACGCGACGAGCTACAGCGTCACGATGACGACCACCGATGGCACAGGCAGCACGTCGTCAAGCGTGTACACCACAACAAACACGTCGTACAAGGTTTCGGGGCTCTCGCCTGCCAATGGCTACAAGTTCTCGGTGACCGCTTCGAACGCCGACGGCACTTCTTCCGCAGCA
>RGBY01000266.1 GCA_009919445.1 Planctomycetia bacterium | reverse complement strand
AAGCTGGCTGCCATTCGTTCCAATGTCGAGCGGGGAAGGGCTGCCAACTGGGGTGCCGCGACCGATCAGGTCTTTCAGACCGGGCCGGCAGTCAGTCTTAATATCCGTGAAGACATTGCTGTTCAGCTTGATTGGCTGGTGGCCGAAGCACCGCAGTACCTGCTGACCCACCCCTCGAATCTGAAGGCACTGCTGCGGCTGGCTGCTGAACGTCGCATCACATTGCCAGGACTCAGGCAGGTAAGAAGTTTTGGTGAGGTCCTATCGACAGAAACGGTGAATCATTGCCGAGAAGTCTGGGGTGTGGGCGTGGCTGACATCTACTCCTCGGAAGAGATTGGTGTGATCGCGTTTCAGTGTGAACAGGGCCGCTATCACGTGCAGGCCGAGAACATCCTGCTGGAAATTCTCGATGAGTCGGGCATGCCACTGCCAGTCGGGCAGCTTGGGCGAGTGGTGATTACCACACTTCACAATTTTGCGATGCCCCTGATTCGGTATGAACTGGGTGACTATGCCGCCCGTGGTGAGGCCTGTCCTTGTGGGCGGGGCCTGCCTGTTCTTGAGCGCATTGTCGGCCGGCGACGCAATATGCTCAGGCTTCCAGATGGCAGCCAACACTGGCCGAGTTTTCCCGAGACACGGTGGAGTGAGATTGGGACAATCGAGCAGGTGCAGGTGGTTCAGACAGCCCTTGATCGTGTTGTCTTACGGGTGGTGGTCGCTCAGCCGCTCTCAGCCCAAGAGGAAGAGCAGTTGCGGCAAACATTCGCGGACATGCTCTGCTTTCCCCATACGATTGTGGTGGAAGAAGTCGCAGCCATTCCTCGTCAGGCAAATGCCAAATTCGAAGATTTTGTCAGCGAACTTGGCTAGAGGATCAATGCTTGGCCAGTGATTCTTCTATGGAGCCATGAGGAGCCGGACCCCCACGTCGTCACTCTGGCCCCCCTGGTCGGTCTCGGCTGTCGGCCCGCCATCATCCGTGCCATTTGGGCCAACCGAATAGATGAGCAGATCTTCGTCTACCTGCTTCATCTTCAGGTTCTGGCCGGGGTCGAAGGGGTCTTTGGGGCTGCGAGGGAGATAGGTGGGAACAAGCGACAAGATCGTTTCTGGCTGCGTGCTTTGTTCGAGCCGCATGCGGAGCGAAGCAATCGCCACTAGGGCAGCACGATGATGGGCCTCGCTTCTTCCGAGGGCAACGAAAACACTTTCAAAAGATGGAAGAATAGCCGCTGAGAGAATTCCCGGAGGATGCGTTTGAAAACGTTCCAGATAGGCAGCAACATTTTCCTGCTTTTCTCTGACAGTGTCTGGGCTCGCAAGGACGTCCTGCTGGAAATGCATCGCATTTCGATACGCAGTCAATTCTTGGGGAAACAGAAAAACGCGGAAGGCCATCAGGGCAGGATCAAGCAAGAGCGGCGTGGTCCGAGTAGCATCAAAATCAGTTAATTCATGCAGAACAGATTCAGACCGATCAGCCAGCGTCCCCCCAGCGAGCTCGGCGAAAGCCCTGATCCCAAAGGCCTCTTCGCCATAGAAATGCCGCTGCAGCGAAGGCGTTATCAGAAGCATGTCGGTGATGTGTTCGTCAACAAGCAGACCGAGGTCGGCCGCCTTAAAAAAAGGCAGCGTCGCAATCAGCGTGTCGATGGCCATCCGGTCAAGAGCGAGCCCAACCAGGCCAGAGATGATGATGGGTTCAGATGCCGCATGGCGGCTGAGGGTATTGAGTGAGCGAATGTCAGCAATCGCATCAGCAAGTCGTCCCTCACTGGCTGCCTGTCGGGCGGCCAGGGAAAGGAGCCGGGCAAAGGTTCGTAGATGGTGAATCTCGTGTAGCAGCATGGAGAACGAGGGTCGCGACCAGTCACGCTCAAACCGGCAGACACCACGTGTCGTGGCCTTTCGCACGAGATCAAGCGTGTCTGCCTGGCGGATGAGCAGATCGGTTGTGGCCTCGCTCAGCGGCTCATCCAGTGAGATCGAGGAAAAGTCTTCACCTTCCACCAGCGTGCTTGCTGCTCGGTAGAGTTCGGCAGCATTGTCATCAGATGGCACAACAGGGGGGACCTCGGCGGCCATCAGTGCCGCGGCTTCGGTTTTGAGGAACGCAGCCTCAGCCTGAACAGCCTGATCGAGGAACAGGAAACTGCCAGCAGCCACGGCCTTTGTTACAAGAAACAGGGTAAGCAGGCTGATGACCGGCCAGTCGGCTGCCGGTACGGTCTTCCAGCCACCACCCCGTGGCTGCGTGCCGGCTCGCTGAATCCAACCACCCCCGATGAGGGCCGATAGGAAGAGGGTCACCGTCGGCCCAAACCAGTTCACCTCAAGGTTGGCAACAAACGCCAGCATGGTTGAGGCTGCCAGCCAAGGCAGGAGTGCCACCAGCGGTGCCAGGAGGCCCACGACCAGAAGCAGCCGCCGCAGCCAGGGCCGTTCACAGCGAACAGCAGCGGCTGTGCAGCATGCGGTCCAGGACAGGCAGGCGGCGAGGCTGCCCAGAAAAAGGAAGTGGTACATGGTAAGGCCTCAGCATGGCATCAGGAGGTGAATCCCCAGACGGGAAAGTATATCGGCTCTCCGCAGCCGGTTTTGGTGTCATGAAAGGCGAAAGGCCGTATCGCCCCTGGGCCGGAAATTGCCTATTCTATGAGAGATATTCGTTGAAGCATCCCGTGCCGTGACGCCTGTTGGCGGATCGGCCCCTTGTCACAGGAATCCCATGGCAGACGAAACCACCCCCAAGCCGAGTGCCGTCGAGGTCTTTAAGACAGAAAGCAATTATCTCGCCGGAGACATTCCGCAAGAGCTTGCTGATGGCTCAGATGGCTTTGGCAAAGGCAGTGTGCAGTTGCTGAAAAACCACGGCACCTACCAGCAGGCTGACCGCGACAAGAAGAAGGCGACGCCTGGCGGGAAGAGTGAAAAAAAGATCTCGTTCATGGTTCGCACCCGCATTCCTGGAGGGAAGCTGACCGCCGAGCAAATGCTGGCTGAAATTGATCTCGGGGATGATCTGGCCAACGGCAGTGTGCGGCTGACGACCCGGCAGGGGATCCAGCACCATGGCATTATCAAAGGGGATCTCAAGGCGACGATCCAGAAGATCAATGACATCCAGTTGACGACGTTGGCCGCCTGTGGCGATGTCGAGCGAAACGTCATGTGCTGCCCGGCGCCAATCCGTAATAACTCAGTCCGAGACGAGATGATGGCGATGGCCGAAAAGCTCGCCGAGGCACTCGCCCCGCGAACCACGGCCTATCACGAAATCTGGCTGACTGACGATGAGACAGGCGAAAAAACACTGGCTGCCGGTGGTGTTGATGGTCATGAGGTAGAGCCGATCTATGGCCCGACCTACCTGCCGCGAAAGTTCAAAACAGCCTTTGCCCTTCCAGAAGACAACTGCACTGACGTCTATGCCAACGATCTGGGTCTGCTGGCGGTTCACGAAGGTGGCAAAATTCTTGGGTACAACGTCCTGGCGGGTGGCGGCATGGGTGTAACCCCCAGTGCAGCCAAGACCTTCCCGGCGCTTGCGAAGCGGCTGGGCTTTGTGCCTCCAGAAGATGTCATCGACATCGCCGTTGCCATCGTCAAGGTGCAGCGGGACTTT
>RGBY01000265.1 GCA_009919445.1 Planctomycetia bacterium | reverse complement strand
AAGCCCCCGGTGGCAACCGGGGGACAGGCGTCACGGTTGATGGGGCGGTGAGTTTATAGGCGGTGCGTGTCCGCTCGCTCCCGCTCGCGGCTTGCTTGATGGTTTGTTTGCTGGGTGGGCTTGGAACTACTGGCCGTAAACACTGGTGAACACTGGTGAAAAATAACCACAGCCGGCAAACGCAACCGGCCTTGCTGTTTTCGCATCTGCTATTGGGTACGGTACTGTTCTGGTAGCAACGGAAACGAATCGGCTATGAAAATCGTCCACATCACCGCCGGGGCAGGGGGGAGGCTTTGTGGGTCGTGCCTGCACGACAACACGCTGGTGCGGGCCCTACGGAAACGGATTGCAGAGCCACTTGTGGTCATGGGAGGAATCAATGTCTTCCTTCAGCAGGCCGTTCCATTCTTTCGTCATACACCACGGTGGCTCGATCGCCTGCTCGATCACCCTCGCCTGTTGCGTTGGCTTTCACGCCTGACTGGCCAGACGCGTCCGGCCGATCTGGGGCCACTGACCGTCTCCAGCCTGCAGGGTGAGCAGGGCCATCAGCACAAGGAGGTCAATCGTCTCGCCGACTGGCTGGCGGAAGTAATTCGTCCCGACGTGGTTCATCTCTCCAATGCCCTGTTGCTGGGGGTGGCTCGACGGATCCGTGACCGCAGCGGGGCGGCCATCGTCGCTAGCCTTTCTGGAGAAGATCTCTTCATCGAGCAGCTTCCCTCGCCGCATCGTGAAGCCGTCTGGCAGTTGCTTATCGAGCGGGCGGCAGATGTTGACCGGTTTGTGGCCCTCAATCAGGCCTACGCCGAGCAGATGGCCAGTCGAATGAGCTGCCCTCGCGAACGGGTAACAGTCATTCCGCATGGCATCGAACCGTCAGGCTTTCCCGAGGCTGTTCCTATGTTGAACTGTTGGCTGCCGGGGCAATGGTGCCCGCCGAAGCCGCCTATCTTGAGGAGTGCCGGACGCTTGTCAGAGAACAGGGACTGACGGACCGGTTTCGCTGGCTGGGTCAGGTCGATCGAGATGGCAAACGCCAACTGTTTGGGCAGGTCGATCTTTTCGTGATGCCGACACCGGTGCCTGAGGCCAAGGGCATTCCAGTGATTGAGGCCATGGCGGCTGGCCTGCCGGTGGTGGCCCCGCGGGCCGGGGCGTTTCCGGAACTTCTCGGTGCTGATTCGCCTCGTCCGGCTGGACTATTGCATGCCGCGGCTGATCCGGTCGATCTGGCCCGGGCTCTTGCCGAACTGCTCGACGACGCTGACCGCCTCGTTGCCTGTAGCGTAGCGGCCTTCGGTCGGGCTCGTGAGCAGCACACGGCCGACAAGATGGCGGCGGCCCATGAGCAGCTCTACGCAGAAGTTCGCTTGGAGGCGAACTGAGTCTGAAGTTGGCGAGCCAGCTTGAGCCCTGGGTGGCGAGCTAGCTTGAGCCCAGTCCATTTCTTCCGGATCTAGCCCGATGAGCCCGAGTCGTTTTTGGCTTCAGGAAACATGAGCGAGGCGGCCACGCTTGTGCCAATCAGGGCAATGATCACCAGCAGAGAAGCCCACGGGGGGACAAGATGCCCTTCTGCATGGGCATCCCAGCCACCGTAGGCTGCCAGCCACTCACTGTGATGGGCTGCCTCGGCAATCATTTTGCTTCCAACAAAGACAAGAACCGCCGCAAGGCCGTAGTTGAGGAAACGGAACAGATCCATCACGCCGGCCAGCAAAAAATAGAGTGCTCGCAGGCCGAGGATGGCAAACACGTTCGAGGTGAAGACCACAAACCGAAAGTAATGAGCCTGCTGGTCGACAACACCAAAAATGGCCGGCACGCTGTCGACGGCAAAGAGCACGTCGGTGCTTTCCACCACCAGCAGCACCAGGAACAAG
This sequence comes from Planctomycetia bacterium, assembly GCA_009919445.1. Taxonomy (GTDB): domain Bacteria; phylum Planctomycetota; class Planctomycetia; order Pirellulales; family UBA1268; genus UBA1268. Next base: position 1,746 of record RGBY01000265.1, on the reverse strand, counting down.
GGTGTTGCCACCCAGCGGCCAGCTTCCTCGACGAAGAACCTGTCACCAGCCGGCTTGTTGGTCACCGGGACAAAGCGGCGGAAGAACCGCAGCAGGAAATTATCTTCCGGATGAACTTCTTCGTTGGTGAAGGCAAGTTTCAGGCCGGTGTAGACAAGGAAACCGCCGAAGAGCCAGAGGATCCACTGAAATCGCTCGACCAGTTCAGCGCCCACCAGCACGAAGGTCAGTCGCATGAGCACCGCGCCGAGAATGCCCCAGAAGAGCACCCGGTACTGGTACTTCAGGGGCACGCCGAAATAACCAAACACGACTGCAAACACGAAGACGTTGTCCATCGACAACGACCACTCAACGAGATAGCCAGTGAGAAACTCGACGGCAGCGGCATTGCCCAGCCACCACCAGATCAGGCCGTTGAAAGAAAGGGCGAGGGCCGACCAGATGCAGGTCCAGAAGGCACTCTCCGACAGCGAAGGCTCGTGTGAGTGCTTATGGAAGACGGTGAGATCAAGGACCAGCAGGATCGTCACCATGGCGGCGAAGGCAGCCCAGTGAACCATCTGGATCGGACCATCGGCAGCAGCCACGGTGGGCGTGTCGGCCATGGCGAGGAAGGTCGGCAGGCCGCTGCCGAAATGTGCCAAGGCGGCGGAGAGAGCGGCGGGCACGGTGAGCACAAAATCCTTTCGAAGGGGATGGGGCAGGCCGGTGCCGCCCAAGGGAAATCCTAGCAGACAACCAGCCGGCTGATCAGGCGGGGCCGTTGTCGGCCGCCTGCACAAAACTGGTGGTCATCGCCTTAAAGACGTGTCGCAACTGCTCCCAGTCACGGTCTTCGGCCTGGCAGAAAAGCACGTAGCAGGCGGTTGGCGTTTCCAGACAGCGAATTTCGGCCGTGTTGGTCAGGTCGAGGCAGTAGAAATTCAGGTCGGCACCGGGCAGTGCCCGTCCAAAAACGTCCTCAATCACCGGTTCGCTGTCGAGATTCGGATATTCCTGCCGCATTTCGCTGATAACGGCCTCGGTCAGTTGGTTTGGTTCGCTTCCCGCTGGCTGGCAGTTGATTGACCAAAAGGCCCCATCTGGGGCTGAAACGGTCACTTCGAGGCCGTTTTCCGGATTCCCGCTGGTTTCCACGGTCCAGTTGTCGGGGTAATCAAAGGCAATCCCGTCGCGGTCAAAATGCATGGTCTGAGCGGGGGTCGTTGGAAGGGGGGGGCGGAGCGGTCTGGACGGCTGCTCCCTGGGGGAAGTACTGTCCCGGCCCTTTCACCCTACCAGATTCTGCGACTCAGGCTGTTCTCGTTCTCATGGCCCGATCCACCGGCACTCTTGCGTCATTCCCCCGGGCCCTCGCCGGTCAGGCTGCTGATCTTGCCATTCCGGTGGCCATCCTGCTGGCCGTGCTGGTGGTTTTGGCCCCGGTGCCAGCCGCTGCGGTCGACCTGCTCTTGGCAGCCAATCTGACCGTGGCGGTGCTGGCCCTGCTGGGTTCGCTTGCCGCGCGCACGCCACTCGAGATGCGAGTGTTCCCCAGTTTTCTGTTGGCAGCCACGCTTGTCCGGCTGGTGCTCAACATCGCCACCACGCGGCTGATCCTTGCCGAGGCTGGTACAGTTGGCCCGGCAGCTGCGGGCGAGGTGGTGCAGGCCTTCAGCCGTTTTGTGGCCGCCGACAATCTGGTGGTGGGGGTGGTGGTCTTTGCGATCATTGCGGTGATTCAGTTTGTCGTGCTCACCGCCG
>RGBY01000264.1 GCA_009919445.1 Planctomycetia bacterium | reverse complement strand
TCGATGATGCCAAACAGGCGGTTGACGTCTTTTTCGAGGTCGGCTCCGGCAAGCATGTCCTGCATGCCCCCCATGCCGGGAATCATGCCGATCACCTTTCCCAGCGGGCCCAGTCGCCGGGTCTGAAGCATCATCTTCTTGAAGTCTTCAAGCGTGAACTCACCCGCTTTAAGCCGCTCCTCTTGCCGCTGCATCTCATCCTGGTCGAACTTTCGCTGGGCCTCTTCAACCAGGCTGACAACGTCGCCCATACCGAGGATTCGACCGGCCAGTCGATCAGGGTGAAATTCTTCGATGGCATCGATGCCCTCACCCGTGCCGATGAACTTGATGGGGACACCGGTGACACTCTTGACTGAAAGTGCGGCCCCGCCGCGGGCGTCACCGTCGAGCTTGGTCATGATGACACCATCGATTTCCAGCGCCTCGTTGAAACGACGGGCACTCTCGACAGCATCCTGGCCAGTCATTGCATCCACGACCAGGAACACCTGGTCAGGAGAGACGGTCCGATCAATTTTCGACAACTCGGCCATGAGCGCTTCGTCAATCGACAGCCGGCCGGCCGTGTCGAGGATGACGACTGAAGCTCCTGACTGCTTGGCCTTGGCGACGCCTGCTTTGCAGACCGAGACGGGATCCGACTGGCCGTCAGGGGTGTGGACTGGCACGCCGATCTGCTCGCCGAGAACTGCCAGTTGCTCGATGGCGGCCGGACGCTGCAGGTCAGCCGCTACCAGCAAGACCCCGTGGCCTTCTTCTTTGATGCGTCGGGCGAGTTTGCCGCAGGTGGTCGTCTTCCCAGAGCCCTGCAGGCCGCAGAGCATGAGGATGGTCACCTCACCAGAGCGAAACGGGATGGCATGATCAACCGGTCCCATCAGGTTGATCAGTTCGCGGTGAACCACGCCGACGAGTTGCTGGGCCGGATCGATCGATTCCAGCACCTTGGCGCCGACGGCATCGGCTGCCACTCGATCGAGGAAATCGTTGACGACATCGTAGGCGACGTCGGCCTCGAGCAGGGCCGTGCGGACGGATGCCAGGCCGTCCCGCATATTCGATTCAGTTAGCTTGCCCCGACCGCGGAGACCGTTGATGGCCGCAGTGAGCGAATTCGAGAGATTGTCAAACATGCTGGCAGTATACCTGCCGCCGGCTGCAAAACAGCAACCGGCTCTCCTCGATGACGAGCCGCTCGAATCGGGAGCGAACACCCGTTGTGTCGCAAGACCCGACGCGTGGCCGGCAAGAGCGGCGCATCATCGAAGAGAGCCGGAAGCTGAACCTGTTTTGACTGGTAGAGGGGGCATTGGGCGTGGGGCAATCCCGGGGGAGCCTCAGGCCCAGAGCGGTATGTCGGGGACGAATCAGGAAAAGGTTCCAGGTTCGCTGCTGGTTGGCGAGGGACTGATAACGGTTTCCCCCTCCATCATGCCTTCGCAGCAGGGGGCGGCCCCGCCGCACGGCTCGCAGCCACAGGGCGCGGCTTGGCAGGGATCACAGGGAGTACCGCAGCCACTGGGAGTACCGCAGCCACGCCGGTAGATTCCACGGCCAGTGTTGCGAAATTCCATCATGGAGCCTCTCCGGCAGCTGTTTCCAAAACAACTGCTACAGCCGGGCAACGAAGCCAGACAACTGAGGGCAATGAGCAGGCAAAGGACACGTTTCATCGTGAAAAAACTCCTCGTGGACGTCGGGGAAACGGCCATTAAAAAACCCTACCCCACGGTTTGCTGTCGTGACGGCAAGAATTTCCCGTCATGGCAAAAATGGCGTGCTAGGGTTGAGATGCATCCGGCAAACTTTACCGAGGCCGCAATCTCCATGGACGTGATGCGGCAGAGATAAGAGATAGGTGTTGATAGATCAGGTGTTGATGGTGCATCAGTTGATTGCCATCAGTTGGTTGCATTGGTTGGCGATAACAATGAACCACCAGGCGGCTGGCCTGATCGGTGGCGATCTCTGCTGGCCGTCTTATGCCTGGCGGGCATCATGCTCGTCTTGCCGGCGGAGACGGCAGAGGCCGCTGGCGTCTGTCCTGCTCCTGCCATGGCACCGCCCGATGCCTGGGTGATCAGCACCCGCCGGCTTCCGGGCATCTGCCGGATGCCGGAGACGGCCAGCCCGACCGTCGAGCGGTACGCAACGGATGGCTGTTGCTGGGAGTCGGCCGATCTTGAAGGCCTGCTGGCTGGAACTGGCCCGCTGGTCATTTTCTTGCACGGCAATCGGTACGATTCTGGCTCAGCCAAATCGCAGGGGCTGGCGCTTGCCCGTCGCTGTCGGCAATTCTGCGGGTGTGATCAGGACGTCCGAACGCTGATCTATTCTTGGCCGAGTCAGCAGGATGGCTGCCTCCTCAAAGACGGCCGTTCCAAGTATCGGCGGTGCTTCACCGAGGGGCGATACCTGGCCTGGCTACTCGGTCAGATTGCCCCTGATCGGCCGGTGGCGATTATTGGGTACAGCTTCGGTGCCCTGATCACGATGGAAGCCTTGGAAGATCTGGCAGTGGCTCAAGAGGAAGGCCGCCCGGTTAGCCCATGGCGTGATCGGCCAGGGAGTACCCGGCTGATTTTTATCGCACCAGCGGTTCGCTGCGACGCCTTTTCGCCTCGAGGCCCGTATCGTGAGATGCTGTCGGGGATCGACCGTGTCAGCCTGGTGATCAATTCACGGGATGACGCCCTGCGGTTCTATCACTTGCTTGACCCCTGCCTCAAAGCTGATGCCTTGGGCTATGTTGGCATGCCCCGCCGCTGGATGCCTGCCGACGTCGATTTTTCCATGGTGGATGCCCATCGCATCATCGGCCGGCAGCACGGTCTGCCGCTCTATTTGCAATCTGGCAGCCTGATGCGAAAGATTTGTCAGGCCGCGGTGACTGGTTTGGGGGATGGCTGCCAGCCGGAACGTCTGACGTCGGCTCCAAGTCAGGCCGGGCCTAGGCAGGAAGCCACCACCAGTGTGATGGCGCCACGGCCGGAGCCTCAGGCTGCTCGCTGATGGCGGGCAGGCTCGGTCGCCAGTTGTGCCGCCACTAATCGTTCGACCACTTCGGGCATACGGGTGGTCGCGGTCCAGCCCAGATTCGTGGTGGTCTCAGCGGTGGATGCCACCGGGTGGTGGCCGTCATTGGGACGGATGAAACGCTCGTCACGAATCACATAGTGTCGCCAGTCGAGTCCGACCGCTGCGAAGGCTTTCGCGACAAAGTCCTCCAGCCGGGCAGGGAAACCGGTGGCAATGATGAAGTCTTCCGGCGTGTCCCGCGCGACCATTTTTTCCATTGCCACAACAAACTCAGGAGCCCAGCCCCAATCGCGTTCAATGGAAAGGTCGCCCAGCCGCAATTCCTGCTGTCGGCCGGCAGCAATTTCGCAGGCTGCGACCACAATTTTTCGGGTGACGAACTCCGCTGACCGCAGGGGACTTTCATGATTGAAGAGCACGCCCGTGCAGGCGAAGAGTCCGTGTTCACGGCGATAGTGCTGGACGATCCGAAAGGCAGTCGTCTTTGCCAGCGCGTAGGGGTTTTGCGGATCGAGTCGTGACTGGCAGGTCACCGGCTTTGTCTGCGACCGTCCAAAAATTTCACTGCTGCCGGCGACAAACAGTCGGGCCGATCGGTTTACCGTCCGCATGGCTTCC
>RGBY01000263.1 GCA_009919445.1 Planctomycetia bacterium | reverse complement strand
AGCCACCGCCTCGGGCACGCCGCTCGCGTGCGGCAGCATCGGATCAGCCGTTGCTGTTTGACTAATTTTACGTAGAAGCCGGCAGCATGCACCGGCCGCAGCCCGGCTCAAACGCTGCCGGCGACCAAGAGGTCGAGCACAGCGGAGGCGATGTCGGTTGAGGTCACCGATTGCAGGGCTTGCCAGCCCGGCACGGCGTTCACCTCCAAGAGCCAGACGGCTCCATCACGACTTGGCAGCAGGTCGACGCCGGCCAGTTCGGCCCCGACCGTTGTTGCAGCCTGGCGAGCCAGGTCGATCCAGTCGGCTGGAGCGACAAAGGGGTGCGGCTGTCCGCCGCGGGCGATGTTGGTCCGCCATTCCCCAGGGCAAGCGACTCGCTTCATCGCAAATGGCTCATCGCCAACCAATAGGATGCGGACATCCCAGCCATCGTGGCTGATTGGCTCCTGAGCCAATGCCACTCCCGTGGTCAGCAGCGGTTCAGGCAGTTCAGTAGCCGTGGCGGAAAACAGTGAAAGCCCATGGCCGTTTGAGCCGAAGAGGGGCTTGACGACAGCGGTGCCCCCACAGGCTTCAGTAAATCGCCTGAGGTCACCCGCTGACTGGACAACTGCAGTCCGAGGCACGGGGAGGCCAGCCGAAGCCAGTCGGGCAACGCTCAGATACTTGTCGATGGCGGTCTCAAGGGCCGTTGGCTGGTTGAGCACCCGGCGGCCGGCTGCATTGAGCTGGCCAAGGATATTCATCCGGGTAATGACCTGTTCGAGTGTGCCGCTGGGCATGCCCCGTACCAGCACAGCCGTTGTTTGCTCAAGCGGACGAGGATGAAACTGCGTGCCCGCAGTCAGGATCTCACTGCCCAACTCAGGCCAGCCGACGACGCTGCTGCTGAGGCCGCGTTGCTGACAACGGTGCAACAAAGTGTCTGTATGCCAGCCACCACGACTTCCCAGAATGGTGATTGCCGGGCTGATCGGCATGGCCGCTACCTGCCGCCGAAGGAGGTGGCAACCAGCGTCGGCTCAAGCCCACCGAAGCGATGCCGGCAGCCGGTGTCGAGATTGGTGAACTCGAGCACTGCGGGGGCGAACAGGCCGGGGTCGAGGGCGTAGAAGTCGCCCCCGGCTTCCTGGAACAGTTCGCAGAAGAGACGGCCGTGGGCAGCGGAAGAACGGCTGACAGCACAGGGGCCGATCTTCTTGAGGGAATCGTCGTCGCCAGTGACCTCGAGTTGAACCACCCCGCCGTAGAGAATGGCGTCGTTGGTCCGGCCAATGGCAGCCAGGTCATTATCGGCAACCGGCGGCAGCGGGGCGGCTGCTGTTCCGCGGACGATGCGTTCGAGGTCAAACTGATGTTCGAGCAACTGGTGCAATGCTGTCTCGAGGCTGCGGGCGACCACCTGTACGGTTCCAGCAGGACTGGCCGTGGCCGCCACCAAAAGCAGCACCGACTCAGGTGGTACGTGGGCCAGTCTGGCGAGGGCAGTGCAGATTGTCTCCGGGGGCAGGGAGGACGCCTCCAGCAACCCGACGACGGCTTCGGACCGCTCACGTCGGCCGATAGTCTCGTAGAGTTCTTCGCGACCGATGGCAGCTCGGATGGGGCCGCTTGCCATGGCAAAGTAATCGTTGTCAGCGATCTTCCAGCCGGCGTACTGTGCCGCCAGACAGGCCGCGACAGGATCGTCTGAGGTCACGCCGATGATCGGCCATGGACAGTCAGGCCAGTCTCTCCGCAAGCAGTTGTCTTCCTCAGCAGCAAAGAGCGTCGGCTTCCCACGATCACCAAGTGCGGCGCGAGCCATCAGGAGACCAAGTTCGGTGGAACCTGCAGTGGCGACGCCACAGTCGACAACTGTCACCCCGCCCCGTTTGTGGAGGGCAGCCGCGTAGGCTGCTGGATTGCTTCGCAGCGAACTCAGTGCCGCAATTGCGGCTGCATTGAGTGACAACTGCGGTGGGGCAGCAGGAGCAGGGGGATGGATCACGGAATCTCTAGGCCTGCGGGAAAACGGAAACGGACTGCCCCGGTTCATTCGCCACAAACCTTTCCGGGCAGCCACCGGATGAAACCGCTATCTTGGGGGTTGGTTGGCGGTTTGGCAACTTACCGTTCCCATGCCAGTGATCAATCAAGGTGCCATTTCGGCTCTGCTGCCCATTCTGAATCTTCCGCAGGAAAACTGTGCGTGCCAAGTCTGACCGTTGAAAACTACGTCAAGGCGATCTATCAGATCTCGGCAACCCAGGATGACCAGCCGGTCAGCACTGGCCAGCTGGCGGCGACGCTCGGCGTTTCGCCGGGAACGGTGACCAGCATGCTCAAGACGCTCGATGCGGCCGAGTTGGCCACGCATACCCCCTACGAAGGCGTCGCGCTTTCAAAGACCGGCCGGGTGCTGGCCCTAAGGGTCATCCGTAGGCACCGGTTAATCGAGCAGTTTTTAGTGGAAACGCTGGCCATGACCTGGGACGAGGTCCATGAGGAAGCGGAACACATGGAACATGCTGTCAGCGACCTGTTGGTTGACCGTATCGATGCCTATCTGGGGCGGCCTGAAGTTGATCCGCATGGTGATCCAATCCCCCGTGGTGACATGACTGCCTTGGCCGAGGCGGTTGAAGCCGGCCGGCCCCTGTCAGCCGTAGCGGTTGGCGAACGGTTTCGAATTGTCCGGGTGCTTGATCAGTCACCGCCGTTTCTGCGGTATCTTGCTGAGACTGGTCTGGTGCTGGAGGCCATCGGTCACGTTGAGCGGGCAGCTGACGATAGTGGCTTGGTGCAGGTGCGACTGGGGAAAGGGGCCGTGACGCTGCCTGCTGATGCAGCAGCCAGTCTGATTGTTACGACTGAGGGGTGACCTCAATCGGGAGGTGTTCCCAGACGGCAGCCTGGCCGAGGCATTCATCAACCTCGACCCGCAGCGGGGCTGGCAGCGGACGGCCAGCTGCGGTGCAGGCAGCTAAGAGTTCGTGACCGATCCAGCGGGCCAGCCATTCCGCCGTGGTGTTGGCAAGTGGCAGCAGCCGGCACTCATCGGCAGGAAAGACCCAGCGGCGACTTCCAAAGTGGATTTGCACTTCATCCTGACCGTCCACCGTTTGTTCGGTCACGGTGAGCAGTCGGTTGTTTGTGGGCAGCAGCATGGCATGGTCGAGCTGCCCGACGATGGTGGCGAGGGTGTCACGCAGCCAAATGAAGTCGACCACCATCCCATGCTGATCGGGACTGCCCCCGACTTCACAGGCAACGGTCCAGTTATGCCCATGGACAGGCTCACAGATTTCGTCGGTAAGGGTGATGAAGTGGCCGGCTGAAAAGACATGGACTGCCTTTCGCATCGTTACCTGATAGCGTTCGGGCATTGGTCAAGTGACTCCTGTGCATGAGGGCGTGCTGTTCCAGAGATGAATATAAAGGGCAGCAGCAATCAAATCGGCTGTGGTGCCCGGGTTGAGCCGCTTTGGCTGGCGAAGAGAACGATCGAATTGGGCCAGTTCGGTTGCCCACTCGGCCCCTGAGAGTGGCAGGATGCTGGCAGCACGCGCGGAAACCTCGCGGGCAGTGGTGGTGCCATGCCGACGGGCAATGAGTGAGTCTGGCATGCGGGCAAGTTGGGCCAGCGCCGTGCGGATGATGGCCTCTTCCCAGCCGCAGCCGGTGGCCTCAAAGTGAGCCAGATCAGCTACCGGGCCACGCCAGAGCGAGTCGTAG
>RGBY01000262.1 GCA_009919445.1 Planctomycetia bacterium | reverse complement strand
GAAAACGCGAAGTTTGCCTCCGCTGTTGTCAGCGGCATAAAGATCGCCGACGGCCTGAAACAGCCCACTGAGTCGCCCCTCCACTTTCGGCACGGCCAGCCACGACTGTTTCTTAGGAAAATACCGATGAAGCGTCTGGTTTTTCACATCGCTGACAATGAGAAAGCCTCGGCTATCCCAGGCTGGCCCATCGGCGAGTCCGAACCCATCGCCGATCTTGCGAAGCGGCTCCTCTCGATTAACTGGTGAACGGCCTGCTGCTTCGGCAGCGTGTTGCCCACAGGTTAAGGCCAGCATGACCAGAAAAACTACCAGCCGCTGTAACCAAAACGTGTTTCTGACCACACGCAGACAGCACGAAAGAACGTCCATCAAGCCCATTGCCGAACCCTTCCAGATAAGCCTTTATCTCCACACCACAGCCCCTCGGTCTGAAAAGCATACCAAGATTTGCCTTCCCTCAAGCCGAGTCAGAGGCTGTGCCTGTCCGCTCGCTTCCGCTCGCGGCTTGCATGGGCGAAAACACGCTCAGCGCTAGCACCACACCAGAAAGCCCCCGGTGGAAACCGGGGGATCACGGATCTGGGCCTTATGAAAGCTCGCCCGTCAGGAAAGCTCGCCTTCGGGCTTTGGCCCCAGGAGCCGCTGAACTATTGGCTTCGGTGGCATGACCTTTTTGCCAAGCACATCGGTGTCGCGGGTTTCTGGGAAACTCTCAAGCGACCCAAGTGTTTCTTGTTGCTCATACAGCGGCGTCTTGCCGGCGTAGGCTAGCAACAGCCAGGCCACAGACTGAAGCGAATCGAGGTTTGTTCGCTCATACCCGTGTGAGCCATCAACGCCAAAGGTAACCAGCGCCGTACGGATGTCATTCCCTGCCTCCACGGCCGAAGCGCTGTCGCAGCGGTAGTAGCGAAAGATATCCCGAGAGCAGGGAATGCCATTCTCTTCACAAAGTTTCAGCAGGTGATGCGTCAGGTGATAGTCAAAGGGGCCGGTCGAGTCAGCCATGGCAATAGTCACCCCGAACTCACTCGAAGCCTGCCCTGGTGCTGACGTACCATTGTCGATGGTGATCATTTCGGCCACGTCACCATGCAGCACCGCTGAGGCACCTGAGCCAACCTCCTCTGAAATCGTAAACAGCAGGTGCAGATCAACCGGCAGCGTAATGCCCTCATCGCGAATATATTTTGTGGCCGCCAGCACTGATGCCACCCCCGCCTTGTTGTCGAGGTGGCGAGCATTGATGAAACCATTGGGGAAGGTCTCAACACCGGCATCAAAGCCAATAAAGTCACCGATACCAATGCCGAGCATCTCGAGGCCCCGCTGGGAATTCACCCGCTCGTCAACCCGCACCTCAACATTTTCCCAGGAAATCGGCTGGGTATCGACGCCTTCGTTGTAGGTGTGACCAGAGGCCTTCAGCGGCAAGACCTGCCCACGAAACACCAGATTGTCGGTGAAGATCGAGACTCGCCCACCCTCGGCGAATCGTGATGACCACGTCCCCACGGGCACCATCGCCAGACGGCCGTTCTCTTTGAGTTCCTTCACCATGCCGCCGAGGGTGTCGAGATGGGTTACAACCGCCCGCTCAGGCCCTTTTTGCCGACCGGGAATCGTTGCTCGAATGGCCCCTCGCCGCGTCAGTTCATATTGCACGCCAAGGTCATCAAGCATGCCGCAGACCACCCGCACAATCGGGTCGGTGTAGCCAGTCGGTGAGTGAATGCCGAGCAGGGTCTCCAGCGTGTGGAGGAGATACTCATTGTCGAGAACAGGCTTCATGCCGAGATCCAAGCATTTCAAGTGAGGGACGAAACGTGCTGAACAAACGCCTTTGAAACAGGCTACCTTACCGTCGCCGCGACGTGCGGAAAGAGCAGGTCGATGAATCGCTCTGCTGTCGGCTGCGGCTCATGGTTGGCCAGCCCTGGCCGCTCGTTGGCCTCGATAATCACGTACCTGTCGCCCGCCACATCAGGCACCAGAAAATCGAGGCCCACCACAGGAATTTCCAGGGCTGTCGCCGCCCGCACGGCTGCAAACCGCAGGGTCTTACTCAGTTCGCCGGTGACGTCATGAATGGTGCCTCCGGTATGCAGATTGGCCGTCCGCCGCACCTGCAGTACCTCGCCCTCTGGAAGCACATCGTTAAGGCCATAGCCGGCGGCCGCAATGCACCGCTCTGTTTCGGCATCGAGCGGAATGCTGCTTTCGCCTCCGGTCGCCGCACTGCGGCGACGACTGACTTTCACCAGCAGCTCACGCAGGCTGTGCCGCCCGGTTCCCCGCACCTCGGCTGGACGCCGAACGGCCGCAGCCACCACCTCGTAATTGATGACAATGATCCGCAGATCAATGCCTTCAAAAAATTCCTCGACTAGCACTCGTTCGTGATGGGCACGAGCAGCCGCGAATGCCGGCTGGAGTGCTGCCGTGCTGCGCAGATCAACTGCCACCCCTTGCCCCTGTTCGCCTACCAGTGGCTTTACCACCACACGGCGATGGGCAGCCAGAAACTGCTCCGCCTCAGCAACAGTGTCACAGACTCGTTGTGCCGGCACGGCTAAGCCCTCGTCGGCCAACAACTGATTTGTCAACTGCTTATCAGCGCAGCGAAATACGGCAATCGCCGATGTGAGATCAGAGAGAGATTCCCAGCAGACGACGCGGCGGTTCGCCTGCGAAAGCCGAAAGTAGCCCCGCCTCGGATCGAGCGGCTCAACATTGATCCCCCGCCGCAACGCCTCATTGATAATGATGGTGGCGTATGGGTTGAATCCTTCCTGGGCCACCTTCTGTGTGAACAACGGCTCGTTGATTTGATTTCGTCGCTTAATCAGCAGAACCGGTGTTCGCACGAAGCCCAGTCGCTCATAGAGCCCTACCGCAGCATCGTTGCCCTGCATCACTGACAGGTCGAGCATGCTGCGACCCTGGCCGGCAAAGCGATTGGCAAGATACGTCACCAGTGCTGCACCCACAGCCGGGAATTGCGTCTGGGGATCAACCGCTAGTCCCCACAGGCTGGTCGAGTTGTATTGATCGTTAAAACAGCGGGTGTGATCGACGCCCAGCGTGACCCCCAGAATGGTTTCAGAGTCGTGCGGCCGGGCCACATAGTACGAAAAGCGTTCGTCTTCTCTTGTTTTCCAGACCCCATCACCATCGACCGGAACCATGCCAACCCGGCTGTAAATATTGTTGATCTGTTCAATATCGGCCGGGCTTTCAATGCCGGTGATCCGAAATGGCAGGCCACTCTGGTTCTGCTGCTTCCAACTCGTCAGGTCGAGTCGGTACGTGGTCGATGGATCGAGAAACAGATCTTGCGGTGCAACGCTGAGGATGAGTTGCGGGTCATTCACATAAATGGCAATGTCACGCCGACCAGGCTGCTCGCCCAGCAGCACACCGGCCACCGTCTGTGGGTCGGGAAAGGTCTGGGCGAAGATCAGCCGCCCCCAGCCGACATCGACCAGTGAAGCACCGGCTGGCACGTCTGTCTGAATCATGCCACTCCTCCCGCAGGCAGATGATCCTGCAGCCAGAGTTCAAGAAGGGCCAACTGCCAGAGCTTTGAGCCGCGCAGTGGGGTGATGTGCTGTTCAGGGTCAGCCAGCAGCCTGTCGACATAGTCTTGACGAAATAGCCCACGATTCCGGGCGGCAGAGTTAGTGAGTGCTTCGCGTGCCAGTTCCAGAAACGGGC
>RGBY01000261.1 GCA_009919445.1 Planctomycetia bacterium | reverse complement strand
CCCTCAACCTGCGGCCGGTTCACCGGTCCGGTGATCGGCACGCTGGCAAGATAGAGTTCTGGTGCAAACCGACCGTTGAGTCGCAGTTCTTCCTGGCAGCAGTCTCGACGTGCCTGGAGTGTTGAGAAATCAAGAAAGCCCAGGCTTACCGGCTTCTTCAGCTTGTAGGCATAGTCACCAGTCAAAAACACCCACGAGATGTGGGTCTCAACCAGTTTGATCGGACCGGTCGGGTGGGGATAGGCAGCAGGATCAAGCAAACCCTTGAGGAAGGCTGACGAGGGAGGCGGCAGCGAGTTAGGGGGCGAGTGAGCCTGCATGATGAAATTTTACACAAACCAGTGTGGCCACTCTTGAAGAGAGCCTTCGTGAAGTAAAATTTTTTGCGGTCCTTTTCGGCCATCCTTATTGCTCCGTCCCCAAATGAGCCTCTCATGCGTCAACCAAACCCAGTGAGTCATCCCGATTTTCTTTTGACGACCGACGCCGCTCGTGAACTCTACGCTGCTGCCGCAACGCAGCCGATCTATGACTATCACTGTCACCTGCCCCCAGAAGAAATCGCCACAAATAAACGCTGGGGAAACCTCACGGAAGTCTGGCTCGGTGGCGACCATTACAAGTGGCGGGCGATGCGGGCCAACGGCGTGCCAGAAAGCCACATCACCGGCGACGCCGACCCATACGAAAAGTTTCTCGCCTATGCCGCCACAATGCCGCGGTTATTACGAAACCCGCTCTGGCATTGGACCCACCTCGAACTCTCTCGTGTTTTTCATATCGATGAAGTGCTTGACGAGAAATCAGCACCCGGCATCTGGGAACAGGCCAACGCCTGCCTAAGCGAGCTCTCCGCCCACTCACTGCTTACGCAGTTTCGGGTGGCAGCAATTGGCACCACGGATGACCCTGGCGATGACCTCGCTCATCATCAGGCCATTGCCGCAAGTGACCTGGCAACGCGGGTCTATCCTGCCTTTCGGCCTGACAAGGCTCTGGCGGTTGATCTGCCAGAGGTCTTCGGCCCATGGGTCCAGCGGCTGTCTGCTGCCGCCGATGCTGACTGCAGCAGCTTCGACGGTTTCCTGGCAGCCATGGCCAGCCGGCACGAGTTTTTCCATGCCGTCGGCAGCCGGCTGTCTGACCATGGGCTTAACCACTGCTTCGGTCGAGGTGGCACCAAAGAAGAGGCGGCCGCCGTCTATGACGCAGCCCGTCGCGGCGAACCGATTGAGCCGGCCGCCCTCGAGGCCTATCGCGGCTACCTGATGGTTTTCTTTGGTGAACTTGATGCCGAGCGGGGCTGGGTGAAGCAGCTGCATGTTGGTGCCCTGCGAAACACCAATAGCCGTGGCTTTGCCGCACTTGGCCCAGACGCCGGCTACGACTCCATCGGTGACTTTCCCCAGGTGCGGCCACTGGTGGCCTATCTCGATGAACTCGACCGCCGTGGCAGGCTGCCCAAGATGGTGCTCTACAACCTCAACCCAGCCGACAACTACGGCATAGCCGCCACCTGTGGCAACTTCCAGGGTGACGGCATCCGTGGCAAGATCCAGTTTGGCAGCGGCTGGTGGTTCCTCGACCAGCTTGATGGCATGCGGATGCAGATTGACACGCTCTCCCAGATTGGTCTGCTGGCAAACTTCGTCGGCATGCTGACTGACTCACGGAGTTTCCTGTCATACCCACGCCACGAATACTTTCGCCGACTGCTCTGTCAGATTCTTGGGGCTGACGTTGAAGCAGGCCTGCTGCCTGCCGACATGAGACTGCTGGAAGGCATCGTAAAGGACATCTGCTTCCGCAACGCCGCTACCTTCTTCGGCATGCCACCAGGCGACGTCTGAATGGCAAAAGGCCGCGGGCCCGTACGACACTTCTTTCAACGACTTTACACCGGCAAACAGTGCCAGTGGCATCGCGGATGTTCGTGTAATCAAACGTGGTGTATTCTGAGGTCTTTCATAATCTGGTCCAAAAAACGGAGGGAAAGTTGCCCATGAAAGCCAAGTCTCTCACCCTCGGCAGCGCGTTCTGGCTCATCACTATTCTGTTCCAGCAGACCAACTGCCTGTCCGCCGAAACTGCCACCGCAATTACCAACACACCCCCCACCGGATTCACGGCCCTATTCAATGGCACCGACCTCAGTGGCTGGTATGGCTGGGGAACGCGGAACCCTGCTGAGTTCACAGCCATGTCGCCTGAGGAACAGGCTGAATACAAACAGAAGTCGATTGAGGGCGGGCTACTCGACGGCAAAGGCAAGGACAAAGGCGACCACCTCAACGCCCACTGGAAGGTTGAAGACGGTGAACTCGTCAACGACGGCAAGGGTCTCTACCTAACGACCGACCAGTATTACGGTGATTTTGAATTACTGGTCGACTACAAGATGCTGCCCCTCGGTGACAGCGGCGTCTATCTCCGTGGTGTTCCTCAGGTACAGATCTGGGACTCGACCCAAGAGGCCAAGTTCAAACTCGGTGCTGACAAAGGCTCAGGCGGACTCTGGAACAACAGGCGACCAGAGGGCAAAAACCCATCCAAACTGATGGACAAGCCTTTTGGCGAGTGGAACCATTTTCGCATCCGCATGATTGGCGAGCGAGTCACCGTTGAGCTCAACGGCGAAATCGTGGTTGACGATGCCATCATGGACAATTACTTCGCCAGACGGCAGAAGCCGCCACTGGCTGCCAATGGAAAACCAGTGAATGGGTACTTCCCTGACCCGGTTCCTGCTCGCGGCCCGATCCAGTTGCAGACTCACGGCAGTGAAATTCGCTGGCGAAATGTTTTTGTTCGTGAGATTCCGGCGGATGAAGCCAACGCCATCCTCGCAGCAAAAGATGCTGAAGGTTTCGTCGAACTCAATAACGGCACCGACCTTTCCAACTGGCAAGGAGCAGTCGGCAGCTATGAAATCCGCGACGGGAGCATCGTCTGCAAACAAGGCAAAGGGGGTGATCTGCTCACCAAAGATTCATTTGGCGACTGTCGCATCAGAACCGAATTCCGGCTGCCTGAGGCCGGCAACAATGGCATCGCCATTCGAGTTCCCGAAGGAGGGCACAGTGCCCACGACGGCTTTGAACTTCAGGTTATCGACAACAAGGGCTACAACGCCCGACTGGCCAAGGCCGGCAAGCCAGGCCTGAAAGACTACCAACACCATGGCAGCCTCTATTTTTGTGCTGCTGCCAAGCAAGGCTACCTTCGACCGACTGGCCAGTGGAATTTTCAGGAAATCGAAATTCGTGGCCAGCACGTCAGGGTCATCCTCAACGGCACGAGAATCCTTGACCTCGATATCGACAAGTTTGACCGTAGCCAAATGGAACACATCCCTGGTGGCCTCGATCGCAGCGACGGTTTCGTCGGCCTCGCCGGCCACAATGATCCGGTCGAATTCCGCAGCTTCAAGGTGAAACGGCTCGACTGAAAACTGCAACGCAAACAAGAAGCACACCTTTACGCGACAAAGGTTGCCCAACACCCTAAAGGGGAATGCTATGCGGATAGCCGTTGCAGCCGGTTTGATAGCGATTGGCTTCACAAGCACACCACAGCTTCTGGCTGCAGAGCCGCCCAGTCGTGGCCGGGCCATTCGTGAACAAATCACGATTGTCGCCGACGTCCCCTACGCCAACAACGACAACCCTCGCCAGCAGCTCGATCTCTTTCTGCCGAAGCAGCCCGTGTTAAACGCTCCGCT
>RGBY01000027.1 GCA_009919445.1 Planctomycetia bacterium | reverse complement strand
ACGCCGGGACGGCGGTCGAGCGCGCCGCGGACCCCAAGTTGTTCTGGGTGACGGGCAATTTTGTCGGTAAAGACCCGTACGTCATCGATGATGGGGCGAAGATTCTGGGTGAGCCGATTGACGTTATTCGCCGCCTGAGCAAGGTCGTTGTAGACCTGTGGATCGCGGACCAGTTTGCCGAGTGTGCCCTGTGATTCGTTGAGGGCCTGTGTAAAGGTTGCTGCCTGAAGGAGCACATCGTCCAGTCGGTTGATGGCACGGTCGATCCCCTTGACCATTGAGTCTCCCCGTTCACCCAGTGGCTTCGAGAGCCCCTCGAGGTTACGGAGGTTGCGGTCGGCAGTTTCGATGGTTGAACTAATGCCGCCCACTGACTTTTCCAGGTTGACCAGTACCTCGGGCAGGGCGTTGATGGATGCTTTCAGCTTTTGGCGGGCTTCAGCGTCGCCAACAATGTCGTTTACGTTGTTGAGCGTGAGGGTGAAGGTGTCGAGTGCGGTATCAAGTCGCTTCACTGTTTGGTCGAGCTGCACATTATCCTTGACAAAGGTCTTCTCAAGGTTCATTGAGAGTGTTGCCACGGCGTCGCTGGCACGGGTGAGTGATTCCAGCGACGAGGTGACTTTCGGCTCAAGGGTTGAAAACATTGCCAGTGGGTCTTTGGCGACGGCCCCCCGCAACACTTCTTCAGTGGCAACTCGCTGGCGAGGCGGCACAATTGGCCCGGCGATTAGCTCAATTTCAGCGTCACCAAGAATGGTGTTGGAAACCCGTGGGGTTTCGTCGCGGTAGACTGGCACGTACGAATCGATGTCGGCAACGACACTGACGCCTCCCCGTTCGTCGAGCATCACAGAACTGACCCGGCCGACCAGAATGCCATTCTTCCGCACTGGAGTGCCGCTGGAAACGCCTCGGGCATCTGAAAAGTTCATCCGTAACGCGTAGGTCGACTGCACGAGACTGGGCAGGTCGCCAAAGAGAACAATCAAAATCCCGGCAATGATTGCCGTCGCCAGCACCATCACGCCGACGCGGAACTGGATGACTCGTTCGTTCACGGCAGATCCTCCTGGGGCCCCTGAGGGCTGTTTTCATGGTCACGGGGAGCGGCATTGTGCCAGGCTGCCGCCCGGGCTTGTTCCTCGCGGAGTTCGTCAAGTCGTTGGCCGGCCTCGCCTTCGACAAACTGCCGGACTCGTGGGTCGGTTGAGGCATCAAGGTCGGCAGGGGTGCCGCTGAAAATGATCTGGGAGTCTTCCGGCTGGAGCCGCGCGAGGGGGTAGAGCATGATGATCCGGTCAGCCACTTTATGAGCGGTTCGCATGTCGTGTGTGACGACTACGCTGGTTGTCTGCGGCCGCTGCCTGACACGCAGAATCAGCTCATTGATCACATCACTCATGATTGGGTCGAGGCCGGTGGTCGGTTCGTCATAGAGCACCAGTTGCGGGTCGAGGGCGAGGGCCCGGGCCAGGCCCGCACGCTTCCTCATGCCGCCGGAAAGCTGCACCGGTTTCTTCTGGAGCACCGATTGCGGGAGGCCGACTTCCGCAACGAGTTCGCTGACGATCTCCGCAATCTCGGGATCGGTCAGGTGGGTGTGTTCGCGGAGCGGAAAGGCAATGTTTTCGGCGATGGTGGCGCTGTCAAAGAGGGCGGCTCCTTGGAAGACAAAGCCATAGCGGGTTCGGAGGTGGGCGAGTTCTCGTTCTGACAGATCGGCGAGGGAAGTTCCCTCAAAACGGATGGCACCGGTGGTTGGCGACACCAGGCCAATCAAGGTTTTCAGAAGCACCGTCTTGCCGCAGCCGCTCTCTCCGAGCACCACCAGGGTTTCCCCGGCGGCCAGTTCGAGTGAGATGTCTCGTAAGACCTGCTGGCTCCCGAAGGTGACCGACAGCGCATCGACGGTGAGCAACGGCTGGTCGGCCGGTGGTGTCGTGACGGCGGGAGCAGGAGCGGTGACAGTCATGGGTATATGGGCCCAGTTGGGCCAGGGATCGACTCTGGCTTAGAGCAGCCTTCGCGGGCCTTCGGGGCGGAAGATGTCGTGGACGTTGTTGAGCCCAATGCCAAGAAAGAGATCGAGGATCAGAATCAACACGAAGGAATGAACGAAGGCGTTGGTGGCTGCCCGGCCAACCCCTTGGGCACCGTGGTCGCAGTGAAACCCGTGATGGCAACTGACCAGTGCAATGGCGGCGCCAAAAAAGAAACTTTTGAAGAGGCCCATCATGAAATCAAAGGCGTCGACATAGGCTCTCGAGTTGGCCCAGTAGTGGTGGTAGTCAATGCCGAGAACGCCGTGGGAATAGATGTAGCCTCCCAGGACTCCCATGAAGTCCGCCATGATGGTGAGGGTTGGAATGAGGACCAGGCATCCAAGAAAGCGGGGGACAACCAGGTAGTAGATTGGGTTGGCTCCCATGCTCTCCAAGGCATCGATCTGCTCAGTCACCCGCATCGTGCCCAGTTCCGCTGCCATGGCACTGCCGACCCGGCCAGCCAGCATGGTGGCGGCAAGAACAGGGCCGAGTTCGCGAACCAGAGACAGATTGATGACCGAACCAAGTCTGGTCTGCAGCCCAATTGCCTTGAATTGGGCATAACTCTGCACCGCCAGCACCATGCCGATGAAGAGCCCAGTGAGGGCGACGACCGGAAGTGAGAGCACACCGATTTGATAGAAGTTGGGCAGTAGCACATCCCGTCGCTGCCGTCGTGAAAACAGCCAGCCAATCGTCCGCAGGGCAAACAGGGTCACGTCCCCAATGCTGGCCACGATGGCAATTGCCATATCACCAACATCGGCGACCCGGTTGGCAAACCAGCCGGTCACCCCATGCGGCGGGACGGTAGTGGGTGCAGGTGATTCCATGACGCAGCATCACCGCGGCGGCGGCGCTCCTTGCCGATTGCATCGGCTGGAACGATCCGGTGGCTTGAGCCGATTGGGGGAAGGCCGCGGGCCCTAGGGGGGCTCGGTAAAATACCAGTCATGGCTGCGGCCAAGCCGGCGCAGACTCAATACCCTAAATGCCGCCAAAGAGCGTGTTTTCCGACGTCAGATGTCAGTCGGCCGACTCGTCGGCTGAGCCGGCGGTAACCGGCTCTGCCGTGACCAAACCAGCAAAAACAAGTTGCTTCTTTCCGGCGACCTCTTTGCAGTCGACCTGAATCGTGTCCTTGCCCTCGAATTCTCCCTTGAGGAGTTCCTCCGAGACAGGGTCTTCGATGTAGTTCTCCAGGGCACGTCGCAAGGGACGGGCACCAAAGTCGGTGTCGGAGCCCTTCTTGATGAGGAACTTCTTGGCCTCTTCGGTCAGCTCCAACTTCAGGCCTCGTTCCAGTAACCGCTCTCGCACCTTGGCCAGTTCAATGTCAATGACTTCCTTCAGGTTCTCAATCGTGAGGTGGTGGAAAACGATTAGATCGTCCAGTCGATTGATGAACTCAGGGCGGAAGACCTTTTCAATCCGCTCATTGACGCGGCCCTTCATGCTTTCGTAGCCGCTGTCATCCTCGGGCTTCTGGAAACCAAAGGCAGACTCATTCTTGATTGCCTCGGCCCCAGCATTGGTCGTCATGATCAAAATGGTGTTGCGGAAGTCGACGTTTCGGCCGAAGGAGTCAGTCAACCGGCCTTCTTCCATTACTTGGAGCAGCATGTTGAAGACGTCGGGATGGGCTTTTTCGATTTCATCGAGCAGCACGACCGCGTAGGGGCGACGACGGATTTTTTCAGTGAGTTGTCCGCCCTCTTCAAAGCCAACGTAACCCGGAGGGGCACCCACCAGCCGACTGACGTTGTGCTTCTCCATGTACTCACTCATGTCGATGGAGATCAGCGCATCATCATCGCCGAACATGAACTCGGCCAAGGCTTTGGCCAGCAGTGTCTTGCCTACACCAGTCGGCCCGGCGAAGACAAAGCAGCCGATGGGTCGCTTTGGATCCTTCAGACCAGAACGGCTGCGGCGGACTGCCTTGGAAATGCTCTTGATGGCGGCATCTTGGCCAATGACCCGCTTGTGAAGGGATGCTTCCATTCCCATCAGCCGCTGGCTGTCTTCCGTCGACATTCGCGTCAGCGGGATGCCTGTCATCTTCGAGACAACCTCAGCCACCACTTCTTCATCGACAACCCCGTCGGCTTCACGGGATTTGTCCCGCCACTCCTTGGTCATCTGCTGCTTTTTCTTTTTCAGCTTGTCGGCCTTGTCCCGCAGTGAGGCCGCCTTTTCAAAATCTTGGTTGGCGACCGCTTCTTCTTTTTCTTTGTTGAGACGATCGACCTCGTCGTCGATCTCTTTGAGATCTGGCGGCCGGGTCATGGCCTTCAGTCGCACCCGGGCACCGGCTTCGTCAATGACATCAATCGCCTTGTCAGGAAGCGCGCGTCCGGTGATGTAGCGGCTGGAGAGTTCCACTGCCGACTCAAGGGCATCATCGGTGATTGAGACACGATGGTGACTTTCGTAGCGATCCCGTAGGCCCTTGAGGATTTCGATGGCCTCGCTCTTCGAAGCGGGCTCGACCATTACCAGCTGGAAGCGGCGGTCGAGGGCAGAGTCTTTCTCGATGTACTTGCGATATTCATCCAGGGTTGTCGCCCCAATGCACTGAATTTCACCTCGCGAGAGAGCCGGCTTGAGCACATTCGATGCGTCGATTGCGCCTTCGGCTCCACCGGCACCCACCAGGGTGTGGAGTTCATCGATGAACAAGATCGTGTTCTTGGCCCGTCGGACCTCATTCATGACCGCCTTGATCCGCTCTTCGAACTGGCCCCGGTACTTGGTGCCGGCGACCATCATGGCCAGGTCAAGCACGACGATTCGACGGTCTGCCAAGAGTTCCGGGACGTTGCCTTCGATGACCCGTTGGGCAAAGCCCTCAACGATCGCGGTCTTGCCGACACCCGCTTCGCCAATGAGCACGGGGTTGTTCTTGGTCCGCCGGCAGAGAATCTGGATGGCTCGTTCGATCTCATGTTCTCGGCCAATGACCGGGTCGAGTTTGCCCTGCTTGGCCAGTTCGGTGAGGTCGCGTCCAAACGAGTCGAGGGCTGGCGTTTTGCTCTTGCCGCTCTTGCTCGGGGCATCGCCACCGCCGCCACCGGCGCCCGCCATCTGTCGACCACCCATGCCAGATCGCTCGCTGCCTTCGTCCATGCCATGGCCGAGCAGGTTGAGAACCTCTTCTCGAACATCCTCAAGTTTGAGGCCAAGGTTCATCAGCACCTGGGCGGCCACGCCTTCCTGCTCACGAAGAAGACCAAGCAGGATGTGCTCGGTGCCGACATAATTGTGATTGAGGTTGCGGGCTTCCTCCATCGAATACTCGATCACCTTCTTGGCCCGCGGCGTCTGGGGCAGTTTGCCCATCGTCACCATGTCGGGTCCGCTCTGCACGAGTTTTTCAACTTCCATGCGAATCTTGCGGAGGTCGACATCGAGGTTCTTCAGGACATTGGCGGCAACGCCACTCCCCTCTTTGATCAGCCCGAGTAGCACATGCTCAGTACCGATGTATTCATGGTTGAATCGCTGGGCTTCTTGGTTCGCCAGTTGCATTACCTTGCGGGCACGGTCTGTAAAACGCTCGTACATAGATTGAACCTCTCGTGAATACCTACCCGCTGGATTCCTTGGCCTGCCATTCCGGCAGCCGTGGCAAACGATTCCCTGCAATACCCTTCAGGTGCAAACTTTACGCCATCCGGGAAAGAAAATTCCACGCGGCCTGCCGGCGTTCCGGAAACTGACCACTATCCACCATTGTAGAGGGGGCCAGCCAGACTGTCTGCCATGGTCGCTCGTTCGCGGGAAAGGCGTTTTTTTACGGTGCCTTCAGGCAGCTGCTCGGTGGTCTTTGGTGGCAGCGTTGAGCGGCAGTGTTGCGGCAGAACTGCCGTCAGTCTGCTCGTGGGTGTCGCGGGCAAGACACTGTAGTTCCCGCTGGATGGCATGGGCCCAGGGCAGGCCGGTGTCACTGCGGGCCAGCATCTCGAGGGCTTTTTTCGCTTCTTCGAAACGGCCCGCCCGCCGCAGCAGGGTGCCGAGAAGCAGTTGGGCCTCGCCATCGGTTGGCGCGAGCGTGAGCAGTGTCTGGAGTTTGGTTTCGGCTGCCAGCCAGTCGCGGGCCAGGTAGGCATCCCGGGCCTCGGTAAACAGCCGGTCCGTGGCGGCATCGCGGCAGTTGGTCAGTGGAGGCGGGAAGGCTGAAACGGCTGAGACCGTGGCGATCAGCCAGATCGCTGCGACGGCCGTCCAGACACCAAGGGTCACCCGCAGATCGACGAACTCGGTCCAGATCCAGGTTGTTGCCACTGCCAGGTCGAGGCAGATCGCAAAGGCACAGGCGAGGACAAGCCCTGCTCGGCTGCCACGGAGCCAGACCCAGGGCAGACCGGGCCAGATCAGAGTGAGAGAGCGGAGGAATGCCACGGCGGATGAACCTCCAGCCAATGCTGGAAACAGATGGAGGGGCGAGCCGGGAGTCTAGGGAGCGGCTAGACTCAATCCAATGGCGATGCTGGCCAGAACCAGAGGGTTTCAATGATGGAAGACAGCGGCCTGAAGCAAACTGGCGAAACCACGGGAGTCTGGCGAACACTCGACGCCTCAGCCAACCGTTGCGCCGAGGCCCTCCGCGTCTTGGAAGACGCCCTGCGTTTTGCCTTGGAAGATGCCCATCTAGCCCGAGAACTGAAGGCAGTTCGGCATGATCTGGCGGTGGTCCTGGCTCAGGAAGAACTGCGGCAGCGGCAGCGGCTCCGTGATGTTTCTGGCGATGTGGGGGCTGGGATGCCTGCCCCGCGGACCCCGGCCCGCACCGATCTTGCCGGTCTTGTGGCGGCCAACGCCGCCCGTGGGGCCCAGGCCCTGCGCAGCCTGGAGGAGACAAGCCGAGTGGTCGTCCCGCAGGTGACGGCTGCCTTTGAGGCCCTGCGGTACCGGCTCTATACCCTCGAGCGGGCGGCTCTTACGGCCGTGACGAGTCGGGACAGCCTGGCTGACGTCAGGCTCTGCGTTCTGGTTGAGACCGGGGCGACAGCTGACGGGTTCGCTGCGCTCATTGCCGATCTCCTTACAGCCGGCGTGGGCATGATCCAGCTTCGGGACAAGGCGACAGACCTGCCCCAGCTTTGCTGCCGAGCGACAGCGGCGCTATCTCAGATCAGGCGTCATGCAGAAAGCACCGGCCAGCCACGTTGCCTGCTCATCATCAACGATCGGGTTGACGTGGCGGTTGCCACTGGTGCAGACGGGGTGCATCTGGGTGATACCGATCTGCCGCTGCCTTTGGCCCGTCGAGTTGCCGGACCGCGGCTGCTTGTTGGCCGGACGGCGCATACGATTGAGGAAGCCCGTCAGGCAGTCCTTGAAGGTGCCGACTATCTCGGTGTCGGCCCCTGTTTCCCCTCAGCCACCAAGGACTTCAGTAGGTTTGCCCCTGAGTCATTTCTACGAAGCGTCGCAGATGAGATCAGCCTGCCCGCCTTCGCCATCGGCGGCATCACCCCAGAGCGAATCGACCAGTTACTCGCTCTGGGCCTGACACGAATAGCCGTCGCCGATGCCGTCACCGGCGCGGATGCACCTGGGGCTGCAGCCCAGCAGTTCAGTCAGCAGCTGACGGCTCACCTGAAGCCGCCAACTGCTTCAGTGCCGTAGCCACGGCTTGGGCAATCTCAGTTTCAACTGTAGGTGAATAGCCACGCCAGACAGCCATGATCAGGCCGTCACTACCGATCAGGTAGCTCGTGGGGAAGGCATCGAAGCCGAGTTCACGCGCGAAGGCCTGCCGAGTCTGGCCAGACGGGTCGGCCCAGGCTGACAGGGTAAGTCCTTCTGCCACCAGGAATTGTTCCGTTTCCTGCTGCAGGCTGGCGAAGTCATCGGGGCCGCCCCCACCCCCGCAGGAGACTGCCAGAAGCTGAAACCGGGGCTCATCAGCCAGCCGGTTTGCCAGGCGGACAAGCCCAGGCAACTCACGGCGACAGGGGGGGCACCAGGTCCCCCAGAAGTTCAGTAATGTCAGTCGTCCGCCCAGTTCCGGAGACGGGCTGACGCCATCGAGGGGAACAAGGCTGAGAGGCGGAGCGGGCCTGCCAGCCAGTTGAGTCGATGAATCAGCAGATGGCCGACAACCAGGGAGACTCAGCGACAGGCTCACCGCGAGGAGGCCGGTCAGAAACAGGTGGATGCGAAACGGAGTCGGTACCATAAGGGATAAGGTTCTTCGAGTAAGATCGGATCCAAGGCGACAAGGTGAAACGATTCCAGGCGTGGCCAGAGGAGGCTATCAGTGTACGAAGTCGAGTTAAAATTTCCTGTGACAGATACCGAGCCGCTACTGGGCCGACTGACCGGATTGGCTGCTCGATTTCGAGATCCGCTTCATCAGGTCGACCGCTACTTCGCTCATCCAGTTCGAAACTTTGCCAAGACGGATGAGGCGCTTCGGCTGCGGCTGGTCGGGGACCAGGTGGCGGTAACCTGGAAGGGGCCTCGCGTTGATGCGGCGGCCAAAATCAGACGTGAGATTGAGCTGGGGGTCATGCCCTGTGGCCCGACCGGTCAGGCAACAATCACGGCCTGGACAGAGTTACTTGAGTCGCTCGGCTTCCAGCAGGTTCTGGAAGTGGCCAAGACCAGGCGGCCAGCCCGTGTGCTCTGGCACGGAAGTGAAGTGGAGGTGGCCATTGATGAGGTTGTCGGCCTCGGCACCTTTGCTGAGTTTGAAATAGTAGCCCGTGAAGGCGAGGTGCCGCTGGCCCGGGACTGCGTTGAGTCACTCGCTCGGGAGGTTGGCCTGGAGACACCAGAGCCGGCCAGTTATCTCGAATTGCTGCTCAGGCAGCATGTGCCACCACGGTAAATCGGTTCAGTCTGGGCTGAGGAACCGCCCAGTGTTTAGCCAACAAGTGGCCCGCTTTCACGGATCACGGTGTTGGTCTCGTCGAGGAGCAAGACGGCGGGTTCAGCCACATCGGCTTCCACAGGGGTGTACCAGCCGAAGGACATGATTGTCAGCCGATCACCGATCGTCCCCAGGTGAGCCGTGGCCCCGTTGAGTTCGATCACCCCGCTGCCGGCTGGACCGAAGATGCAGTAGGTCTCAAACCGTTCGCCATTGGCCAGATTGCCAACCAAGATTCGTTCGTAGGCCCGCAGGCCGACCCGTTCTGCCAGGTCACGGGCAATGGTCAGGCTTCCCTCGTAGTCGACCGAGGCTCCAGTAACGCAGGCGCGATGAATCTTTGATTTGAGCAGGCAGGTGGTCATGGCTGATCTGGCTGGAGGGGAAGGGGGCGAGAAAAGAGGATGCAGACTGGCATGGGAAGTTGCAGAGGCTCGCCCAAAAAGGACAGCCTGCCAGTTGCTTGGTCGATTGAGAAGGCCGTGATTGTGCCGGAAGTCTGTCCGGCTGCGAACAGGCGATTTCCTCCGGGTGAAATGGCGAAGTGGCGTGGGGTCTGACAGCGGGTTGGCTCAACGCCGGTCAGGCTCAGTTTTCCAGTCGCTTCATCAATCGAGAAAATAGCCAGTGAGTCATGCCCCCGATTGGAAACATAGAGCAGCTTGCCGCTTGGGTGTGCCGTTATTTCCGCAGTTGAAAATCCATGCCGCTCAGTCACGGAATCAGGCAGGGTTGAGATTGTTTGGAGTGGTTCAAGATGGCCAGCGGCAGGGTCGATCCGAAAAGCCGTCACCGTCATGTCGAGTTCATTATTGGCATAGCCAAAGGGCAGGCGGGGATGCAGGGCAAAATGCCGCGGTCCGCCCCCAGCCGTTGTTGGACTATTGCCATGCCCAGCCAGCGTGGCAGCAGTGACATCAAGTTTGTGAATGAAGACCCGATCGGCTCCGAGGTCACAGCTGATGGCAAAGCGTCCGTCGGGAGTAGAATCAATCGAGTGCCCGTGTGGGGACTGTTGCCGGTTTTTGTTGGGCCCAGATCCGGCATGTTTCAGAAACCCGCCAGGCTGGTCAGCAAGGGTCGGGACGACCGGCTTCAGGCTGCCGTCTGCTTCGAGGCCAAGGCAGACGGTGCTTCCACTGCCATAGTTGGCCGCCAGCAAAACCTGCCCAGTGCCATCAACAGTCAGATGACAGGGGCCGGTGCCACCGGAGGGCTGGACGCTCTGCTGTGTTAACTGACCGGTGTTCTGGTCAATCGTAAAGCTGGTGATGCCACCGGTCGGCTTGCCATTGAGGTCAGCAATTTCAGAAACGGCGTAGACCACCGGGAGGCTGGGGTGGAGGGTGAGAAACGACGGGTTCTGGACCCGACAGGCAAGCGTCACCACCGAAAATGTTCCAGAGTTGTCGTCATACCGAGCGACTGAAATTCCCTCACCACGTGGTGGCTTGCCCGTATAGCAGCCAAACCAGACGAAATACTCAGTCGCCTCGGCTGGCATCCCCTGAAGAAGGACGAGGGCCAGCATCAGCAGCCAGCGGGTCCAGATGGCCGTGCTGCCTGAGGCCAGTGTTTCTGAGGGTGTACGCGGAGTACTCATGCGAGCGGGCGGTGCGGCTTTCGATGCTGAAGGAGTGGGGCGAAAAGGACTAGGATTGGGTTGGGACTAGGCTGAAAACAACCGTGCCCGCGGTCGTCCTTCTCGGCCAAGTCCCCAGTGTACCCTGTTTTTTTATCGCTGCTTTTCCGTTTCGTTGATGCGTTTTTCCCACCGATTTTTCCTGTCATCCCCATCTCAGCCGGTCTCGCTGGCCCGGCCCCCAGGTGACCGTTCCGACGTGGCGGTGGAGGCTGCCGCAGTGGCGGCTACTGAGCCACGTAACCTGGCCTGTCTGGTCGCTTATCAGGTGGTCAGCCGCATTGGTTGGATCTTTAAGACTGAGACAGTCATCATGCCGGCAGTGCTTGATGCCTGTGTTGACTCCGGGTTGTTGCGGGGTCTGTTGCCAGTTCTCAATCGGGCAGGGCACAGCCTTGTGCCGTTGCTGGTGGCACCAGCCGTCGCTCAGGCTTCGGCTAAGCGGAAGTGGTTGATGGCAACGACCGCAGGACTTGCGGGATGCTTTGGCCTTCTGGCGGTGACCTGGGCAGTCTGGGCGACAGCCTGGCCGGCGTTGATGGCGGGAATCTTTCTCGTGCTCTACACCCTTTTCTCAGCCATCAACGGCTGCAATCAACTCGTGGTTGCAGCCTTGCAGGGCCGACTCATTGCTGCTGGTCATCGGGGCCGGCTGTTGTTGTTGAGCGTGACGATCGGCAGTGTGTTGGCGATTGCTGTAGCCGTCTGGCTCCTTGGGCCATGGCTACAAGATCCCAATGGCTTCGTGAAGATCTTTGCTGTGACGGCAGTTTTTTTTGGATTGGCAGCCTGTATCCCTTTGTTCTTCAAGGAGCCGTCAGGCATGCCCAAAGCCGGTCCTGTGGCCAGCCAGGAACGGGTCTGGGATCACTGGCGGGAGGTAGGGAGTGATCCTGCGCTGGTGCGGCTGGCTGTGGTGGCTGCCTGTTTTTCGGTGGTGTTGATGCTCTTCCCTCACTACCAGGCCTTTGCCCGGGATCGGCTTGGTACTGGAACCAGCAGCCTGCTGACCTGGGTGATCGTCCAAAATGGAGCAACCGGCTTGGCCAGTCTTGTGGTTGGCCCTTTTGCCGACCGCCGTGGTAATCGGCTGGTTCTGATCGGCCTGATCGGGCTCTGCACGCTAACGCCGCTGGTGGTTTGTGGGTTGTCACTCTTGCCTGCCGACAAGGCTGCCAACTGGTTTTGGCTGGTCTATCTTCCATTGGGACTCAATCCGATCATCTTGCGGATTTTCAGTAACTTTGCCCTTGAGTTATCAGCCGATCAAAGCCGTCAGCCGCAATATGTCAGCCTGGTTGGTGCGGCACTGGCGGTTCCGTTCCTGGGCTCACCAGCTGTGGGCTGGTGTATTGATCAGGTGGGGGCGGAGCCAATTTTTATCTGTGGGGCGGCCGTGATTGCAGTGGCCACGGTAGTTGCGGTCGGGTTGCCAGAGCCACGGCTCGGTTAACCCTCCACGAATGGGGCGAAACTGATCTGTGCTCTGGTCCGACAAGGTGAAATACTCTGTTTGACGGGGCCGGTAGGCCTCGCCGGAGCCTAGTCATGCGAGTATTTCTTTCTGCGGGTGAACCCTCGGGTGATCATCATGCGGCCCTCTTGTGCCGAGCCATTCAGGCTCGCTGCCCAGAGGCGGTCTGTGTTGGTCTGGGTGGCCCGCAGATGGCCCAAGCCGGCTGCACCCTGATTGCCGACATGTCGGCACTGGCGGTGATGTGGTTCTTGCGGGTGCTGCTCAACATTCACCGGTTCGTTGATCTGGCCCGGCAGGCTGAGCGTAGCTTTCTTGACGAGCGGCCAGACGTCTGTGTCCTGATTGACTTTCCCGGCTTTCACTGGTGGCTTGCCTGGCGGGCCAAGCGACACGGCATTCCGGTTGTGTTTTACTGTCCGCCCCAGATCTGGGCCTGGGCCAGCTGGCGAATTCGCAAGATGCGACGGCTCGTCGATCATGTCTTGTCAGCACTGCCTTTTGAGCACGATTGGTTCTGTGAGCAGGGCATGGCCAGCACACTTGTTGGCCATCCATTTTTTGATGAAGGCACTGTGGCGCCAGCGGAAGACGCCGAGCAGCCAGCAGGGCCATTGGTTCTTTTGCTGCCGGGCTCTCGCAGGCAGGAGTTCGAGGCCAATCTGAGCAGCCTTGTGCGGGCTGCCGTTGAAATCGAAAAGCAGGTGCCAGATGCCCGGTTTGTGGTGTCGGCTTTGCATCGCCGCCATGCAGACCGCATGAAAGCCGAACTACGGGGATCACTCGCTGACTGCCAGCCTCGGCAACTCGTGGTTGAGGCAGGGAAGACGGCGACGCTGATCCCCCAGGCTGCAGCAGCTATCTCAGTGAGTGGCTCGGTCTCTCTGGAACTGCTGGCAGCTCGGGTGCCGACGGTGATTGTCTATTCAATCAATCCGCTGGCCTATGTGATTCAAAGCTGGCTTCGACACAGTCGGGCGTTCACGCTGGTAAACCTGCTGGCTATCGCTGACCCTATCGGCCCGCTCCAGCCGGTCTGGTGGCCACCCCGAACGCTCGCACCAGCCGATCCGGAAATGCTCTTCCCCGAATATCTTGCGGTTCAGGATCCGGCACCTGCCGCAGCACGCCATGTCATTGAATGGCTCAATGAGCCAGCATCCCGGCAGCGAATTGTTGCCGCACTCGATGAACTCGCCACGGTGGTCGCCCAGCCAGGCTCGGCTGAACGAGCGGCCGTAGCGGTGCTCGACATCGCTGCCAGGAACGTGCCTGAGGCTGGTGCCACGGGTGGTGTCCAGCCAGCAGAACGAGCGGCATAATAGGCTGATGCTGCTTCTTGAACCACCACCGACCTCGGCTGATCTTCGATTCGCATGCAGGGGAATCTCCGTCCGAGTGACCATTGGCTTCTGGGTCATGGCTGCCCTCTTTGGCTGGGGCACGGCCCAAGGGCTTGCTGGTGACGACGGCCGCAGCCTGCTGCTTTATCTTGCCGTTTGGACGGCGGTGGTATTTATCTCCATTTTGATTCATGAACTCGGCCATGCCCTCGCCTTTGCGAGTTGTGGGCAGGCGTCTCGCATCGTGCTGTATCACTTTGGTGGGCTGACAGTGCCGGTGGGATTACCAGCGAGAAGTCTGCAGCAGCCGTCGCGGCAGCTGGCAGTTTCGGCGGCCGGTCCGCTTGCTCAGCTGGCATTTGTTGGCCTTGTCATCATGGCTGTCCTTGGTGCTGGCTATCGATTGCCAGCGAGCCAGACGCTGCTCAGCCTGCCCGTAGTCGGCCCCTGGCTGGCGATCGCTGCTGGCATGGGGCAGCCTCTCCCTGGCCTCCTGATCAAGCTTGCGGTGTATCACCTGCTGGTCGTCAATATCTTCTGGGCGGTGCTCAATCTACTGCCCGTGTTGCCTCTCGACGGCGGGCAGATTGTACGGGAAGCGTTGCGGTGGCTGGGGGTGTCTGCCGCAGAGGGCATCGCCAGCCTGTTTGGTCTGCTCATTGCCGGCATCCTGGCTTTTTGGTTTTTCCAGAATCAAGAACTTTATCTGGCGGTCATGTTCGCCCTGCTGGCTGTCAGTTGCTGGCAGCGGCTCGTGCGGGCGGGGATAGGCTAGCCGAGGGCAGGATGAACACGCTGGGGTGGAATCAGTCGCAGGCGTTGGCTGGCCAACGCCCCCTCGTTGTTGCCATTGGAGCGAGCAACCTGTCACGTGGACTTGGCCGGTTGGTGACAGCGAGCCGACAGTGGAGTCGCGGGCCAGTTGACCTGTTGGCGGCGGCGGGACATGGCCGATCGTTTGGGGCCAACAGTCGAGTGTGGAACCGCCGGCTTCCGTCGATTTTGGGGAGTGGTCTTTGGCGATCGCTCGATCGACTGCTCGATGCTCGAGGCCAACCGCCTGGCCAGCCGAGGGTGGCCATCGTTACCGATATTGGCAACGATCTGCTTTACGGCTTTTCTGTCCAGCAGCTTGTTGGCTGGGTTGAAGAGACACTCAGCAGGCTGCATGAGCGAGGCTTTCAGGTCGCAGTCACCCGGCTGCCGATAGCCAGTATCGGCCGGGTTGGTCCGGTTCGCTACCGGCTGCTCAAGACCTTGTTTGTGCCGGGCTGCCCATTGTCGTGTGCTGAAATCATTGCAGCCGCCGAGGAGACCGATGGTGCTGTCCTGCAACTGGCGGCCAGCCTGGGTATCGACACCATTGGGCAGCCTGGTGAGTGGTATGGGTTTGATGCCATGCACCTGCGGCGGCCCTGTCTTGATCTGCTTTGGCAGCGGGCAGCAGCCAGTTGGGGTGATGCCGGGACGCCGGCGGGGAACGCAGGTTCGAGTACCTGCCTGGGCCGCTGGTGGGCCTGGGCGCGTGTTGGTGCTGCAGGAGCCGAGGTGCGATCATTGAGCCGGGTCATGCGGTTTACCCGACAGCCGGTTGTCGAATTTCAAGACACGACTCGTATCTTTCTCTACTGAGTTCGTGATGGATCAGACTGGACTGTTACGCAGAACGGCCTGGCGAACTGAAGCTCACTTCGCTGTTTCAGCTGGGATGGCATGAACCGTCAGGTAGATCTGTTCAGTAAAAGGCTCACCTGACTGATCACGAAGATTCAGGCTGAGAAAGACCTGATCGCAGACCCGCAGGTTGGGAATGGTGAGGTCAACCGTTTTCTTGTCTTCTCCGCTGACGGCTGCTGTCAGGGACAGGCTGTCACGGCCCTTTCTATCCGGCTCAAGAACTGAAAACTGATCCGATCCATACCGTTTGGACCAGTGGTAATTCCACATCTCAGCCTTCCAGTTTTCACGTTGACCCATGGTTTGGGAGTCAACAGGGAAGGAGAAAACAAGCCGCAGCCCAGTCGGTGTCACGTAGACCGAATCGATCATGCGGCAGGGCTTGCCTGTGTAGCGGAGCCGCTGGAAGCAGCCATCTTTTCCTCCTGCCGGTCCCTGCCAGCCAGACAGGCCGACACCGTAGACCTGGCCATCAGCCGGATTGACCCGCAGCCGCATGACACCCGCCTCCCACTGGTGGGGCAGGCTCATGATCGCAGCCTGGGTTTGATCGCCCACTTCCTGGAGGGACAGGGAGTAGAGCCAGCCCTTGCCAAATGACGCATGCAAGAGCCGGCCGGCGAGTGGGCCAAACCGGGGGTCATCGACCCAGACCTGCCCGCCGCACGAGTTATCGAGTTCCTGCGGCATCCAGATGAATGGTTCATCAAAATGGTCAGGAAGCTCCCCGCCATTGTGGTCCTTCAGCCACCGGTCCTGCTCTGGGGTCGTTGGCATGTTCCCGTAGAAGCCACCCGGCTCGATAGCAGAAATTTTACCAGCCGGCATCCAGGGACCCTGGTTGTCGGAGACAGTAAAGCGGCCATCGGCCAGTCGGCCCATACCATTGGGAGTGCGGAGTCCCCAGGCCACCACCTCGGCCCGCCCGCCTTCGGGCGGGATTTTCATGATCGTGCCCGGTCGGTGATGCTGAGTGTATTGGCCCGCCTTCGCAAAATAGAAGTTGCCAAGGTCATCAGTCTGCAGATCAAAGTTGTAGGCGTGGAACATGCATGAGACATCATCATCGTTCCAGAAGGCCTCAATAAAGTCAGCCTCGCCATCCCCATTTTCATCGTGCAGTCGTTTGATGCC
>RGBY01000260.1 GCA_009919445.1 Planctomycetia bacterium | reverse complement strand
GACGGCGAAGCAGCAAGATTGCAGATCTCGCGATGGAGCCGGACGTAGCCAGAGGGCACATGAGCCGCTCGAAGCCAGGTGCCGAGTTTTCAGGCAGAGCATAATGCCGTACGCGATCATTCCACTCCGCCAAAGCGACGGAAAACAGCTGCTCGCTGACACCATCTTGGAAGCGGCCTAGCAGCAGATTGTGGCAGAGGGGAAGGTAGCCTCGCTCTTCTACTCCGGCGGCATCAATTCCGCAGCCGACTTTCTCGCCTACATCAAGGCGAGCCACCTGCATGTCATCTTTGTGGTTGAATCGGCGACGTCGCAACTTAAAGGTATCGGCTGGCTGACCAATGTCAGTGGCGGCACGGGGTTTGTGCATTACTGCATGCTCGGTCCACTTCGGCGGAGTGTGGGGAAGGCAGCGATTGACTATTGGTGTGGCCTGCAACGAACGAACGGTCAGCCGTGGCTACATGTGTTGATGGGGATTACCCCGGAATACCATACCGCCGCCCTGCGGGTGATCCGCATCATGGGGTTCACCTCCCTGGAGACGATTCCAAGTTATTGCGCTAGCAAAGACGGCCAGGGCCGCTGTGGAGGCGTCATCAGCTACCTTGAGTGTGCGAAGCACCGCTAGGTGATTGAGGTAGGACTGGTAAGTGTCCTGTTCTTCGGATGGCGTCTATACTCATTTTTATTGTTGTCGCGGTGTGAGTGAGCTTCGGAGTATTGACGAGATGGACGCTCTCGAACAATTTGTCACTTGGTTTCTAAATGAATCGCCGAGATTTGGGCTTATCCCTTCGCAGGATGCCGTCACGTCCATTGAGGGAGTGACTGCCGTGCTTTGGTATCGCCACGAACAGTTTCAGGTACAGCAATTTATCGTTCCTCCCAACTACGTCATCCCAGCGCACATTCATCCGAACGTTGACAGCTTTGAACTTTATCTCGGTGGGCAAATTCAGTTCAGTAAGAATGGCAAGTTTGAAATTACGAGTGAAGAGTCGACGCGAACCGGCCAGTTTGGTGAAGCCGCTATGCGGGGGAAGATGATTCGGGTGCGGCCGCATGAGTGGCATGGTGGTACCTTTGGGGCCGCTGGCGGAGTGTTTATGTCACTACAGCATTGGCTGAATGGGGTGAAGCCGCATTGCGTTGCTGCCGATTATTCTGGCGCAACGATGGGCCCAGATCACTTCGCCAAGGTGAAGGCTGGTGCTCCTGTGCTCAGAACACAGGCCGACCTTACTGAGGCCGACGTTCTAAAAACCTAAGGAAGGTTTTAAGGCGTTAGGTGTGTTGTTCGAGACGCCGGTTAGGCCGGGGGTAGGCCGTGCATTCGCCGCCAGGCTGAGAGCTGGCCGAGGTGCATCATCAGGTGGCCACCGCAGTAGAAGGCGTGCATGGACGACAACGTCGGGAAGCGTTTTTTGAGTGGGCCGTCTGCCGGGTTCTCGCGGTCAAACGCTTCGTTTGGTGTCTGCCGGAGGACCGCCACCAGTTGCTGGTGGCCAGCCAGAAAGAAGGCCATCACGGCATCAAAGGGGGGATAGAGATTGCCATCAGGATCGTCCTGGCAGGTGGCAGTTTTCGAGAAGGCTTCTTCGAAACCAGCCGGAACAGTGGGCGGTTCGTGGCCGAGCTGCTCAAGTACCTTGGCCGGATACAAGCAAAGGTGGCCGACAATGAAGCAGGGATGGTTTGATTCGACAACCTGACCACCTGGCCTGGCAAAGCGGGCCGCCTCTTGGCCAGGAATGTCTCGGAGTAAGCGTTCGGCGTAGCCCAGGCTGGCTTCGAGTGAGTCGGCGATGTTGTTTCCTGTGGTGCGGGACATGGAAGCTCCAGGGGTCGGTGGTGGGAGGGTAGAGAGTTACCGGGAAAAAGGGCGGCAAGGCAGGAAGGCTATTCTGTGACGCGGTCGGGCTGTCCTGCAATTTGATTGATTGCTTGGGGCAACGTGTCGCACTCAGCCGCAAAGACCCGGGCGGCAAGGTCGGCCGGGCCGTCATCGGATAGCACCGGTACCGTCTGCTGCAGCAGGATGCGGCCATGGTCATACTCGTTGTCGACAAAATGGACGGTACAGCCTGAGACGGTGCAGCCCCTGTCGAGTACGGCTCGATGGACATGCATGCCATAAAAGCCCTTGCCGCCAAATGCTGGCAGCAGGGAGGGGTGGATGTTGATCACCCGACTGGTGAAGTCTGGGGGGATCTCTAGCAAGTGGAGAAAACCAGCCATCACAACACAGTCGATGCTGGCCTCGCGGCACTGGTTGAAGATCGCTTCACTCCAGTCAGCCACCGACAACTCGCCGCGTGGCAAAACAGTAGTTGAGACGCCCGCTTTCTGAGCGATTTCAACGCCACGAATATCACCACGGTTGGCGATCACCAAGGCAACGTGGGCCATCAGGCTGCCAGCAGCAGACCGCTTCAGCAGGTTATCGAGGGTGCGGCCTGAGCCGGAAATAAGGACAGCCAGTCGCAGCGGCCGGGGAGTTTCCTCTGTGCGTGACATGGCGTCTGGTACCTTCTCAAGCAAAACGGGATCGATCGGTGGCGGGGCCAAACTCAGTGGGAGCCTGCGCGAGTAACGGTCCGCAGGGTGATCGAAACAGGATGGCCATCAAGTTCACACTGCTCGGCTGTCGCGGCATCCACGGCTTGCAAACTGATCGTCACAGCAAGCGTCTCCTTGGCGATCGTCTCTGTGTGAGCGGTGATAGCCGCCTGGAGTTCGGCTGATTCGGTGACCAGCCCAACCTCGATACGGTCGGTGAACTCCAGGTCAAGGGTCTTGCGTTGGGACTGCACGGCATGGATCACCTCACGGACGAGCCCCTCGGCAATCAGTTCCGGCGTCAGTTCACTACTGATAACGACCACCGCCTGCGGGCCTTCGGCTGCTGCCCAGCCCTCCCGGGCGGTCGTGCGAATCAGACATTCTTCCTGCGTGATGGCAACCTCGCGGCCACCATCAAGGGTAATCGTGGCGGAACCACTGCCGGCAAAGGCGGCAAGCATCGTGGCTGGGTCGGCCTGTTGGAGGGCAGCTTTGAGTTTGGGGAGGTCCTTGCCTAATCGCGGCCCCAGTTTTTTCAAATCAGGAAGGAGGCTGCGGGTGATGTAGCGGTCAGGGTCGCCGCAGATCTCAAAGTTTTTGACGTTGAGTTCATCGCAGACTAGGTCAGCATGATCACTCAGCCAGTCAGCATCGTTGGCATGCGTGGCCGCCAGGATGACTTCGACCTTGGAGAGCGGCTGCCGGACTTTGAGCTTTTCTTGGGCGCGGGCGGCACGCCCCAGGGAGGCGACCTCACGAATCAGGCCCATGCGGCGGGCCAGGTCGTTGTCGACAAGGCTGGGGTCGCCGGTGGGGTAGTCTGTCAGATGCACGCTTTCGGCCACAGCCTCTCCAAACGGCTGAACCGCAAGATTTCGCCAGATCGCTTCGCTGACAAATGGCACAAATGGTGCCGCCAGGCGGGCCGTCGTGGTCAGCACCTCGTAGAGTGTCCAATAGGCATCAAGTTTGTCGGTGTTGGCCTCGGCCGAGTCGTCAGCTTTTCCGGACGCCCAAAAGCGGTCGCGGCTGCGACGCACAAACCAATTGCTCACGGCATCAACCAGAGCCGACAACTCGCCCGCCGCGACATAGTGATCGTAGACATCGAGTTTCTTGACCATCGACGTGGCGGTGGCATGCAGCTCAGCAAGCATCCAGCGGTCGAGTTCACTCCGCTGGGC
>RGBY01000259.1 GCA_009919445.1 Planctomycetia bacterium | reverse complement strand
TGGCTCACTCATAAAAAGACACACGACCACCCGCAGCCGTGCGCGGAAAGTGTAGCGTTGTCAGCCGTCCAGAGCACTCCCGGCTTCGGTGTCTCAGGAAAACAGCCCCGGGATTGCCTGCCCGCCGTTGGCAATCTTCATCGGCCGGCCATTTTTTGCCCGAAAGGTCGTCTCCAGGGGAATGCCGATAGCCCGCAGCACACTGGCCATCACATCCTGCGACGAGTAGGGCTCGCTCACCACCTCTCGGCCATCAGCACTCGTTTCCCCAACGACCACACCTCGCTTAAAGCCAGCCCCACCGACGACCACACTCCAACTTCGCGCCCAGTGGTCACGGCCACCATTTCCGTTGATCGTCGGCGTGCGACTGAATTCACCCATCCAAATAATGGCGGTGTCGTCTAGGAGCCCACGATCAGCCAGATCAGACACGAGGGCACTCATCGCCTTGTCAAGTTCAGGCAACTTGCGGTCGGCCAAGGTCCCGAAGATATCGCTGTGATTATCCCAGCCACCGAGATTCACCTCGACAAATGGCACCCCAACTTCAACGAGTCGCCTCGCCATCAGACAGCCACGACCAAAGCCGCTCTCACCGTACCGCTCCCGTACCTCAGCAGGCTCATTGGCGACTTTGAAGGCCTCCATTTGCGGACTCGTCATCAGGCGAACCGCCTTTGACACGACTTTGCTATGGTCCTCGGGAAGCCCTCCTCGCCCCTCTTTGATGAAGCGTTTTTCAATCGCGGCCAGCATCTCCAGTCGCTGCTGGAATCGCTGCTGCCCAACACCCTTGTCAACGTTCTTTACTGAGCCGTTGGCATCGACCACAAAGGGGGCCCACGTTGTGCCTAAAAAACCAGCCCCCACGCTTCCCCCACCAACTGAAACAAAGGGAGGGATCTCCAGTGCGTCAAGCTTGTCGGCTAGCTCATGGGCAATCACCGACCCGTAACTGGGATGCTCAACATTTGGATTGGGCACGAAACCGGTATGCATGTAATACCGGCCACGTTGATGGTCTGCCTCACGAGTGCTCATCGACCGCACAATTGAAAGATGATGCATCTGCTTTGCAGTCAGCGGCATATGCTCACTGATGGCAATGCCGTCTGCCGATGTCGAGATCTGCTTGAACGGACCGCCCGTCGCCTGACCTGGCTTGAGGTCCCAGATATCCATCGTGCTTGGCCCACCCCCCATCCAGAGCAGAATGGCTGCCTTGTGCCGCTTCTTGAGGTCCGCCGCATTGGCAAGCAACGACTGGGTAAAGGTCGTGGCCGGCGCGGCAAACGCAGCGAGGCCGGCAACGTGCGAAAGAAAGTGCCGGCGATCGCACGAAACCGGCAGCGAAAGGCGACTGGATAGATGGTTCATTGCCCCTCTTCCTCTCAGTGGTTGAGAATAAATTCGTTCGAATTGAGTAGCGCCCACCAGATATCCTGGAGGGCTTCCGCAGCCTGCCCCTGACGAGCAAGCAGCAACTGATTGGCCAGCCGAACCTCGGTTGAAGAGGGCCGACGTGCCAGCGCTGCCAGGTAGAGGGCATTGATCTTGTCGCGGTTGGTCCGGTTAGCCTGCGCAACGTTCATGAGAAACCCTCCCTGCTTCAGCGATGTTGCTGTCTTGATCAACTCACCATTAAAGAGCATCAGCACCTGAGGGATTGATCCGTTAAATGTTGTCGCATCGTCACCTTCGTCGGTACCGAAGGCAATGACAAACTGCGAGAGCCAGCGGTTACGGCCAGCAGCCCCACCCGCTGCTGCTCGATTGGCTTGTGTCGCCGTAAGCAGTGAGTCATAGAGTTGCTCCGCCTGCATCTGCCGTGGGTAGAATCGCGCGAAGCGGGGAGGGATGCCACGAGACGGATCGTCCTCGCGATTGTCTTTCGTCACCTTACTCGACAATGAGTACGGCCTGGAAAGCACCAGCCAGCGCATTAACTGCTTCGTGTCATAGCTCTGCTGTTGGAGACGGTCAGCAAGTCCGTCTAGCAGTTCTGGGTGTGAAGGTGGGTTGCGGTCACCAAAGTCATCGATCGGATTCGTCAGGCCGTACCCGAAGAAGGCAGCCCATAACCGATTAACAATTGCCTTGGGCATCAGGGGGCTTCCCTGAATTAAGCGGGCAAGCTCCTGCCTTCGGTTGACACCCCCGGGAACATTGCCTGGCAGCATTCCGTTCTGAGGAATCTCCGTCCCATCGACAAAAACGGGATAGGCAACCTTCACCAGCCCGTTTCGCAACTCGTAATAAATTTCAGCCTGTGCAGGATTTCCGCCTTGCCCCGCAAAGTCTTCGTCAATGAGTTCGACCCAGGCAACCCGCCGGCCTCCATCAAAACGCCGCAAGCCCCGGGCCTGGCGAAAAAAGGAGTTCAATTCCCAGAACTGATTCTGCTTCACGCCAGGATTGAGCGGGTGGTTATGGCATTGGGCGCACTGCACCTGAAGCCCCAGGAAAATCTGCGCCGTCTTGGCCGTTGCCTGAATGCCACCGTCGGCGAGCTTGCCGCTGAGAAAGTTGGTGGCCCCGTTAAAATTCACCACCCCGTCTCGATCAGCATTGTCCCCGGTGGCGGTAAGAAGTTCCCCAACAAATT
This sequence comes from Planctomycetia bacterium, assembly GCA_009919445.1. Lineage (GTDB taxonomy): Bacteria > Planctomycetota > Planctomycetia > Pirellulales > UBA1268 > UBA1268. The sequence goes on along the minus strand of RGBY01000259.1, from coordinate 1,142 downwards.
GGTCATACGGGATGTTTTGCCGAAATGCTTCTTCGAGGTAGCGTCGCATTCCTCCTCGATCGACCATCTGATTTGCGGTGTCACGACCAATCAGAACGGTCGTCCAGACATTGGCCCAATGGCCGGCATATTCATCGGTGTATTCTGAACCAAGCAGCCGATCAACAAGAACCTCTGCGCGGCTCCGCGAGTTATCATTCAGGTACTGATTGACCTCTTCAATCGTCGGAATTCGGCCAATCAAATCGAGGTGGACTCGGCGGCACCACTCATCGTCTGAAGCCCGATCCGCTGGCTTGATTCCAGCATCATTCCAGACCGCCTCGATCTGGTCGTTGATAAAAGTGATTTGCGGGGCATGCTCCGTTGACATCGGGGCAGCCACCACCGAGCAACAGCCAGCCAACAGCCAGACCGGAAACCAGAAGAGTCTCAGCGGCAACCGGCACCAAAGCCGTCCTCGCCCGTACACGCTCGCCATTGCAGTACGCTCCTGCTTTCCCCGGGAACTGATTACTTCCCTATTTTTCAGGGGGAACCAGTCAAGGTCAACTATGCTGGCAAGATAATCGTCTAGCTGCCACAGCACGGCCCAGAAAACGGCCAACCCGTAGCCAGCCAAACGAGCCAGGAAGCCTCCGCTTCCAAAGCCTGAGCCGGACTGCGTTTTCCCACTCTTAGCTATTCGCCATTTCGACCTGAGGAGCAACCCGCTTACCGGCCGACTCCTCGACGAATTCGAGAATCGCCCGAGGACCAGCATCGCCTAAACGAGGCGTCGCCAACTTGAGAATCCGGGTGTAGCCACCTGGCCGGCTGGCAAAACGTGGCGCGATCTTATCAAACAACAACCGCGCTGCCTGCTTGTCACCGATCAGGGTCACAACGCGGCGTCGAGCCGTGACCGCCGGCGCCATCGCCTGAGCCCACTTTTGCCACTGTTCACTCTGACGCCATTTTTTCCACTCGGCTGAGTCACGCTCTGCGGATGTTGCAAACGCCTCTGCGGCTTTCTCCGCCACCAGACCGTGCCGGGCAATGGTGATGCAACGCTCAACGAGCGGCCGCACTTCCTTGGCCTTGGCGACAGTCGTCACGATTCGTCCTGGCACCTTTGGCGCACCCGGTTCACCCGGATCATA
>RGBY01000258.1 GCA_009919445.1 Planctomycetia bacterium | reverse complement strand
GCACGCCCACTGACCCACCTCAACCCCATTTCGTTCTGTCCATCACCATGAGAATCGGCCGTACCATCGGAAGCGTCACACTCGTCAACGCCCATCCCAGCATGCGGGGTGGCGTGCTGCGGCTCGTTGTGCCTCTTCGAGAGCAGGACCTCGCCGCTGGCGACGGCCCAGCTGAGCCACTGGTTGCCTGGGACTCCCTGGGGGCTGGTGAAGGCCAACTGGTCGCCTTCAGCGAGGGGGGTGAGGCGGCACAGCCGTTCCAACCGGACGTCAAGCCAGTCGACGCCTACATTGCCGCCCTGATTGATCAGATCAACCGCCCCAACCCGACCCCGCAACCAAAAATCAGTCGGCCCGCAAAGCGACCCCGACCGAAATCATAGGGAATAGTTGAACAACACCGGCAACACGCAATCCTTCGCCAGCCGGCACACCTTTCCGTCCATCCGGCAACCAAACAAAACCAAGACACGACCGAGTTCCAGCTTTCACGAGGAGCATCAAATGGCAATTACCACCACCGACAAATCACTCGCCGCCCTGAAGGAAGAGATCTGCGACATCGGCCGTCGTATCTACAACAAGGGCTTTGCTGCCGGCAATGACGGCAACATTTCATTCCGGCTCAATGACAATGAGGTGCTCTGCACCCCGACGCAGATTTCGAAGGGTTTCATGAAACCCTCTGACCTCTGCATTGTCGACATGGAAGGCAACCAACTGGCTGGCCAGCGGAAACGCTCCAGTGAAATCCTGCTGCATCTGACGGTCATGAAAGATCGCCCCGACGTCAACTCGGTGGTGCACTGCCATCCCCCACACGCCACCGCCTTTGCCGTCGCCCGCGAGCCAATTCCGCAGTGCGTGCTGCCCGAAGTCGAGGTCTTTCTGGGTGACATTCCCATCACCAAGTACGCCACCCCCGGCAACCAAGACTTTGCCGACACCGTGCGTCCGTTCGTAAAAGACTCAAACGTCGTCATTCTCGCCAACCACGGAACCGTGAGCTTCGGTGAGACTGTTGAAAAGGCCTACTGGTGGACTGAAATCCTCGACGCCTACTGCCGCATCTTGATGCTGTCAAAGGATCTGGGCCGGGTCACCTACCTCACCAAGACAGAAACCCAGGAACTGCTCGACCTCAAGCAGCAGTGGGGCTTCAAGGATCCGCGTCTCGACAAGGGCATGGAGAACTGCGACATCTGTGCCAACGATGTCTTCCGCGCCAGCTGGGGCAATACCGGCGTCAATCGCAAGGCCTTCGATGCACCACCTCCAATGGGTGCCGAGCCGGCTCCGGCAGGGAACGTTGACTACGAAGCCATTGTCAAGGCAGTCACCGAACAGGTCTGCAAAGAACTGGGGCTGTCTGCCTGACACCCCCCAGGCCCAGTTGGCAGGCGAGGTCAAACACGCCTAGCCAACCACACCTGGTCCACACTGAAATCCATTACTCTTCGCTAAGGAATCATCATGAAGGTCGGAATCATCGGCGGCGGCGGTATCGTCGGAGCATCGGCAGGCTTTGCCCTGCAACTCGGTGGCATTGTCCATGAAATTGTCATCGTCGACGTCAACGCCGATCTCGCCGATGGTCAGGCCCTCGACATGATGCATGGGGCGCCGGCAATCGCTGACCAGGTGATTACCGCCGGTGGCTATGAAGATCTCGCCGATGCTGATTTGATCTGCATTACCGCCGGCCTGCGGCGGAAGCCCGATGAAAGCCGACTGGCCCTCATTAACCGTAATGTGGTCTTGTTCAAATCGATTCTTGAGTCAATCAAGTCAGCCGGCCACAAAGCCGACGCCACTGTGCTGGTGGTGAGTAACCCGGTCGACATCCTCACCTATCTGGCCGAACAGGAGCTTGGCCTGCCGCAGGGCCGGGTCCTTGGGCTGGGCACCTTGCTCGATACGCTCCGGTTCCGCAGCCTGCTGGCGCTCAACCTGAAGGCTCCGGCCACGCAGGTCTCGGCGATTATTCTCGGTGAGCATGGCGATAGCATGGTGCCGATCTGGTCGAGTGCCAGCATCGGCGGGCTCCCGCTTGAGAAATATCCGGGCTTCACCCAGAAACTTGGGCAAGACACCTTCACCCGGGCCAAGACATCCGGCGCCGAGATGATCAAGAAGAAAACGGGGGCTGGTTTTGCCGTGGGCGTCTCAATCGCCGAGGTGATTCACGCCATTGCTCTCGATAGCAAGCGGGTCCTGCCAGTTTCGACCGTCCAACGGGGCTGTTACGGCCTGCGTGATGTCGCTCTTTCGGTGCCAACCGTCGTCGGCCGAGCCGGCGCCGAGCAGACGCTTGAGATTGAACTCTGGCCGAAGGAAATGCAGTCACTCAAGCGGAGTGGCAGTGTGCTGCGGGAGACGCTTGGCCAGGTACTGGCCGCCGGCTGAGCGGTCGGGATGCCACCACCGCTATCGCCAACAGCTTTGGCCTCAGCGTGAAACTGGCGACGGCTGCCAGCCAGTCCAATCACGGGGGGCGGTGTCCCAAAGCCGCATGCACCCATCGTGGCCACCGCTCCACAAGCCACGGCCCGCCGGCCCGCACTGCAGTGTCCAGACAGCGGCCTGATGGCCACGCAGGATCTCCAGTGGTGTTGGTGAGGTTGTTTCCCAGAGGACGACCTCGCCTCGCTGCGTAGCGGCCGCCAGCAACGGCTCGCCTGGAATGGGCAGCAGCTGCCAGACCTGCGTAGATGACGCCGTCAGGATGCCAGCCGATTCAAGGTTGGCCGATACAGCGATTCCTGTATCAGCGGTCGGCCGTTTCCAGAGCCGGACCAGCCCATCGGCATCACCGCTGGCCACCAGCCACCTCGTTTCACCAGGTGGAGCAAAACAGATCGTATTGATTTGGCTCTCATGACCGACGCCACGAAACCGTTCTGTTCCCTCTCGGTCGAACAGTCGCAAAAGTCCCTCCTCTCCGCCGGCCGCCAGGAGCCCCGCCTTGCCTGCCTCAAAGGCGACGGCAAACATCCGTCCGTGATTTTCGAGCATGACACTGGCGGATGCCTTTCCCTTCTCCCACAATCTGACCGTGCCGTCCTCGCCGGCTGTCGCCAGCAGGTTTCCTTCGGGGGATCCCGCAACAGCGAAGACCCGCCGTCGGTGGCCACTGAGCCTGCCGACTTCTTGCAGGCTCGCCTGTGTAACCTCCTCAGCCGACGGGTCGAATCGCAGCCGGCTGACCAGCCCATCTCCACCGGCAACGAGCAACTCTGACGTCTGCCGGTGCCAGGCAATGTCATTGATGGCTCCGCCAGGAAATTGATGCTGTGCCACACGTCTTCCACTGGCCGGCTCCCAGACTGCAACACCGCCCGCAACCGTGCCAACTGCCAGATACCGACCATTGGCAAAGATCGCACTCGATTTCACGGCCTCAACAAGTGGCAGCCGGGGCTGGGGATCACCGGTATTCTCCCATCGCCGCACGGTGCCGTCGGCCGAGGCGGTCAGGAGTGGAGCCCCATCTCCACCAGCCAGTGACCAGACCAGATCTTCATGGCCGGGCAGGCCACGCGGCGTGGCTGTTCCATCCAACGACCAGCAGCGGAGGAGCTGATCTCCACCACCACAGATCACCCGACGAGGGCCGACGAACCGGACAACATTCCCCCGCACCGGCTGCTCAAACCGCACCCGCTCCGTCTGCGTGGGCAGATCCCAGACCCGCACGGTCTTGTCCTCGCCCGTTGAAGCCAACTGGTTTCCATCTGGTGAGAACGCCAC
>RGBY01000257.1 GCA_009919445.1 Planctomycetia bacterium | reverse complement strand
CCAAAACGGTGTCTCCAAGGGCAAGGCCGATGGAAACACAGTAGGCGGGAAATCCATGGACATAGTTGCTGGTGCCATCGAGTGGGTCGACCATCCACCGCAAGGCTGGAACTGCCTGCTCGGCCTCCCCCTCTTCACCAATGAAACCGTGCTCTGGAAACCGCCCCAGAAGAATCTCCCGAACTGTTTGCTGGGCTGCAAAGTCGGCCTCGGTCACCAGATCCTTGGGGCCTTTCTTGGAAATGCCGAAACGCCCCTGCCAGTCGCGCAGGACTTCTCCTCCGGCCCGCGCGGCAGTCTCTGCCACCTGACCAAATTCCTGGAGTTCCACGGTTGAGGGAACCGCCGACAGACCGTCGCGAAGGCCCTCTGGATCCTGCTTTGCCACGTCCTGGCTTCCTTTCCTGCTCTCAGAATGAATCTGGCCGTGGCCGTCTAAACCGACACGCTGGCCTCACCAGTTCCCGCTCGCGGACTGATCTCCTCCCAGTATGCTACCCCTTGACCGGTCGCCGGCCCAGCCGCTGACCACCGTGGCTTCGGCCGCCGTCATGCCGCTACTCATTCGTTTGCCTTTTCATCTCTCGCCTCGGAACCAGACGCACCATGGCTCATCAGAACTCATCTGCCTCCGCCACGAGCCGCACTGCTGCCAGGCAATGGCAAAGCACGCCCGCAGTCGACGGTCACGCGGGTGTTCATTGGGCATGTGCTCTGGCCCCAGTTCTGGTTCCAGCTCCGGACCCAATTCCGGACTCATTGGTAGGCCACCTCAACCTGCTGAAGCCGGCATCTGGTATCGAGATCGAAACCAGCGGTGCTGACAGAATCAACCTTCTGGGGGTTCAAGTCGCAGCAGATGCACCATTACCAGCACCACTTGTCGACAGCTGGGTGCGGTCAACCGATGCCTTCGCCATCTACAAGCCCAGCGACAGCCGACGGTTGCGAACCACTACCCAGTGGCGGCTGCTCGATCCTCCCGCCGATGGTCAGTCAGCCGCTGGCGAGATCGTGACCATGGAACTGGTAGTCTCAACTCAGACCAGCCGTGGGCCAACCTGCCTCCCACGAGTATCTGCTGCCTGCTCTGCCCTGCATCAGTTGCTGGTGGCAGTCTTGGCATCCTCGTCCGCCGCGACGAGGCCCGGCACCTTTTCTTGGCAACTGATCCAGCCCAAGATGGAGACCAAATTACCCGGCTCACCACCTGGTTTTTTCCGACGCAAATCGAGAAGGGCGTCCTGCATCGCGGTCGGATCAGGGCCATCCTCGGCCGCCCTGACACAAACCAGCACTGGATTGCCGCTGCTGCGGCTGTTTTTGCGGCTGAACCGCCACTTTTGCAGTAGCGGAAATTGCCTGCCTCCCAGTAGATTTCGTGAATCGCAAGGTGGCAAGACGGGCAAGCAGGAAAACTTCTAACGGCCGCTCTGGCCGAGGTTTCCTGTTCTGCTTGTGCCACGAGAGAAGCAGGTCTCCTTGGCGGCCAGATCGCCTGGCTTCTCGATGCCTTCGGAAAACGAGGATGCCCCATGTTCGATCTGATCTTTGCCGGAAGCCCGGCGGTTGACCATCCGATCGCCGAACCCCAAGGCCTCCCGCCGGTACTCGCCCAGCGTCTTCGGCAGGCACCGCTTGTCGCCCTCGAAAAAACATTTCAGGCAGCCCGTGACCACCAGGCCTGCGGACTTGTCCTCTGCGGTTCCATCCTCGATTCACTGCGGGCCAGCCCAGCCCAGGTGGTCGCCCTCCGTGGGCTCATCCTGCAGGCTTCTGCTCACGGCTGCGAAACGATTTGGGTGACGACCGATTCGACAAGCCCACGAGAGATCTTGCGGATGCTCGGTGAACCAACCGGGCTCGCCTTTGCGACACCACTGACTCCCTGGACGACAACCATCCGTTCAGCCACCGTTGAGTTGTGGGCAGTGGCCGACGCCGAAGATGCGAAACGAGCGACGGCCACCGACCCAGGAACCCCGCTGCACCGTCGCCTGCTCGTCGGCGACGGATTCATGGCCACCAGTCGACCGGTTGAGCAGGTCCTGCTCCCGGAGGTCATCAACCGGCCTGACACGCTGGCCGTCTGGGCGACGGCAACCGCCACCCCCCTGCCCAGCAGCGTGCTCCGCCTGCCCCAGCTTCAGCCTCGTTCACGGGCAGCTACTGGGTCCGGTGCCTATGGGCTCACGCTCTACCGGCCTCCATCTGCGGCACCGGCATCACCTGCAGCAGACACCGCCGAACTTCCGCTGGTCTCCGGCTGGCAGCCACTCGCGACCGAACAGGTCCGCTGGCGAACGATCCAGATTGAGTCAGCCGAGGGCGACCAGGAAACCCTGGCAGAGGAACTGTGGAACATCCTCAAGCCAGCGGCCTCTTCGTCTGCTACTCCTGCCGCGACGGATCAGACGAGCGAACCACTCACGCTGGTTGACTGCCAGATTGCCTGTGGCACCAGCGTGGACCGCCGAATTGAAGTTGGTGGCCTGGCTGCCGAAGCCACCCGCCGGCTGCGGGAACGCTGTGCTGCCGCCGCCCCGATGCTTTGGTGTGAGCGAATTGTCGCCGCTGCAGATGAGTCACTCGCACCGCTTGGCCACAGCCGCTCAGGCGGGCAGCCGGGCAGCAGCAATTCGTTTACATCAGCCCTTGCAGACATTGTGACTGAACAAGAAACCATTGACGGCAGCGACCCGCTCAGCCGCGAAGCCGCTTGGCTCGCCCTTGAGCTGCTCGAGGCTGACTGACGAACGTTCCTACCACGACTGTCAGCAGCACGCCCCATTCCATCTGAACTTTCTGGAGATCGTCGATGCATATCGAACGGCTGGAAATCGAAACCTTTGGTGGCCTCGTCCAGGTGACCATCGCCGACCTCGGCCGTGGTGTTCAGGTGCTCCATGGCACCAATGAAGTCGGCAAAACCTCGCTGCTGGAGTTTGTCCGGGCGATCTTCTTTGGATTTGAAGGGCTGTTTCGCCGCGGGGTACTCGATCCGCAGGTTCCCTGCAGCGGCCGGCTGGTGGTCGCCATCGGCCGGGGCCCTCGCGGCGACCGGGAACAACACCGCTTCAGCATCGAGCGACGGCACGAGGGCCCAGGCATCGCCACGCTGACTCAGGCCAGTTACGAAGACGGCATTGTTGGCCTTGGCGGTGATGAGGGTGACCTGGTCACGATTGAACGACTTGATGCCGGGGAGGACGACAACCAGCGGATCTACCTGCAAGACCTGGTTGGGGATATCGACGAGACAACCTTCACCAACGTGATGGCCTTTGGGCTCGATGAACTGCATGAACTGCGAACACTCGAGCCGGAAGGCTGTGGAAGCCGACTCTACGAACTGGCCAACGGCCTCGACCGTTCGCGAGTCGCTGGAACCTTGCGGCATATCGAGGAGGCGATCTCCCGGCTGGAAACTGGGGATGCTCAGGGCGAGTCCCCCAGAGACGTCCTCAGCCGGCAACGTCGCGACCTGCTGGCGGCCCTTGAGGCTGACCAGACAGCGAGCACGGTAGGCGACCTCTTCATCGAACAGTCTCGCCTGGAGCGGGAGGCAGAGAGTCTTACGCAAGCAGTCACCCGCAGCCGGCGGGCTGAAGCCATCGCCCGCGAGGCCATTCCAGCGGCTGAACGGCATGCCGCCTGGCGAAACCTTGAGGACGAGCTTGATTCACTGAAGAAAGTGGCTTTGGTGCATCCTGACTACGACGGTCAGTTCTTCAACGACATTGCGCTGAT
>RGBY01000256.1 GCA_009919445.1 Planctomycetia bacterium | reverse complement strand
CCCCATCCGCTCGTGGGTATCCGTACTCACTCGCTTGACGTTCGCTTCGGCCATCCGGGCCTCCGCTCTCTGCCTGTCCGCTTCGCTTTCGCCCTCCGGGCTGCGCTTGCGTCCAGAGCCCGCTTGCGAGCACGGTTTGCTGAATGATGCCCAAGGAAAGACGGGCAGGATGCCCGTGCTTTCCGTAAAACTAATTCTCAAACTCGATCACCTCGAGGTCATCGCGTGCCTCGATGAGGGTGTCAATGGTATCGAAGCCAATGTCGGTATTCGCCACGTTGAGTTTTCGGAGGGCCGGCTGTTTGCCCAGTGCCAAAAAAATTTGGTCGGTCAGCTGTGTGCCGGCGACATTCAGTTCGACCAGGTCTTTCATCGCGAGTAGCGTGGGCAGTGATTCATCAGTGATCGCTGTTGCCTTGAGGTTGAGCACTTTCAGATTGGTAAGTCCTGCCAGGGCTGCAAGACTCTCATCGTTCGCTTTGGTCTCCCAGAGATCGAGATAGGTCAGCGTCGTTGCGGTGCCGAGTTGGGCAATGCCCTCGGGGCTTGCCAGGCGACACTCACTGATATCAAGCCAGTCTAGTTTTGGCAGAGCGGCAATGGTTTTCAGTCCCTCATCATCGAGGGACGTGTCCCGAAGGTTGAGCCGAGATAGATTCTCAAACTTTGCCAGGTGTGCGATGCCAGCGCCCGTCACATCTGCTCCGCGAATTCTTAGTCGCGTGAGCCTGGGTGTGTTGGCTAGCATTGCCATGCCCTCGTCATTGATGGCGGTGTAGTCGAGCTGGAGCTGTTCCAGTGACGGCATGGCTGCCAGCACGGCGAGCCCGCGATTGCTGATACTTGTGCAATAGTTGGCGTTAAAGCTCTTCAGGTTGAGCTTGGCGAGGGCCTCAATCCCGGCGTCGGTAACTTTGCTTTTTTCGAGCTGGATATCGATGAGGGAGGGGATCGTGGCAAGGTACGCAAGGCCAGCGTCACTAATGTTGGTGTTTCGTAGGTCGATCATCCGTAGCCTGAGGCCAGTCAGTTCGGCGAGATTGGCATCGCTGATAGCCGTCCGTCTCAGGCGGAGAACAGAAAGCTCGGGGAGCTTGGCCAATTGTTTGACGAGTGCGTCGTCAACTGTCCGATCGCTGAGATCAACATCGACAATGTCGCCATCTGCGTTCTGCTTGAGGGTCGCATCGGTCGCCGCAATCAACTCGGCGGGGTCAGCCATTGCAGGCTGCCCAGTGGCTGTCAACGTAAGGATGCCGAGTGCCAGGCAGGATCTGGTGAGGCGGAGCCAATAGGTCACCTGCGTGAAAATTCGTATCATTGGGCTTAATGGTCCGAGATTTGGAGTGACGGCCAAGGTGGGGTAAAAGGAGGCGAAGGGGAGTGAGCCAAGGGGCGTAAGGCCGTAAGTAAAGCAAAACGTTGACATAGTCGACGCGTGGCTCCAGTGTACTGCTCCGGTAGCGGGATGCCATCAGTGAAAAATGGTATGGCCGGTGATCAACAATGTTGCGAACCGGGGCTGTCGTACAGGAAACTATCTGGCAGATTAAAGGTGACGATGAATGGCGATCGGGGTGTCCAAATTCTGATCGCGTTTGGAATAGATGGAACGGTGCTCTGGACGGAATGTTCATCTGGTAGTGCAAAGCAAAAAACTCTTAGGAAACCGATACATGAAAAACTCCTCTTCACGACGACAGTTTCTAGGTCGGACCGCTGCTGCTGGTGCCGGCTTTGGTGTCTGGGCTGGTACCGGGCCGTTGCTACGGGCAGAAGACTCTGCGCTTCAGGGGCTTTCCGCCGCCTGCATTGGAATTGGCGGGAAGGGAGGCGGCGATTGCAGCCATATCGCCGAGCAGGGCGTGAAGATTGTCGGCCTCTGTGATATCGAGCAGGCACGAATTGATAAGAAAGCACGAGAGTTTCCTGACGCTGCCCAGTACACAGACTTTCGGGAGATGCTTGAGGCTCTTGGAGACAAGGTGGACATCGTCACCGTCAGCACGCCCGACCATACCCATGCGGTGGCAGCACTGAAGGCGATGCGGATGAAAAAGCATGTCTATTGCCAGAAGCCACTGACCTGGTCGATTCATGAAGCTCGGCTCATGCGTGAGACCGCTGAACAAATGGGCGTGGTGACCCAGATGGGCAATCAAGGGACAAGTGAAGATGGCCTGCGTGAGGCAGTTGAGGTTATCCGTAGTGGAGCAATCGGAGATGTCACGGAGGTTCACATCTGGTCGAACCGTCCCGTCTGGCCCCAGGGGAAGGGTCGACCAGAGGGCGAAGACCCAATTCCAGAAGGGCTGAACTGGGATGCCTGGATAGGGCCCGCACCCATGCGGCCGTACAAGCAAGGGGTCTATCACTCGTTCAACTGGCGGGGTTGGGTCGATTTTGGAACAGGGGCACTCGGCGACATGGCCTGCCACACGACCAACATGCCAATCATGGCGCTCAAGCTCTTTGATGCCGACGCCGTAACCCCAATCAAGAACCCTGGTCTGTTTGCGGGGGAAACGTTTCCGGAGAGCACGCACCTGCTGTTTGAGTTTGGTGCCCGAGAAGGCATGCCGCCCTGCCAGTTCCATTGGTATGACGGAGGCGAGTTGCCGTCGGACGAAGTGCTCAGTCAATTGCCCGAATCATTTAAGAAACGCCTTGCCGATCAGCGGCAGGGTGGCCGGAAGACCAGCGGCGCGTTGCTTATCGGCACGAAGGGGCAGATGTTCTCGCCGGACGACTACGGGGCCCGCTACTTCCTGCTCCCGGAAAGCGACTTTGCGGAATACAAGCCACCGGCACAGACTCTTCCGCGAATTCCCTTCAAGGGTGGCGGAGACCAGCGACAAAAGTGGGAGTTTGTCAGTGCCATCAAGGGAGACTATCCGCCGGGGCCAATGTCAAACTTCGGTTACGCAGGTCGGCTCACGGAAACCATTCTGGTAGGGAACCTTGGTCTGCGGGCACCAGAAGGCACACGGATTGAGTGGGATGCCAAGAATCTCAAAAGCCCCAATGTGCCGGAGGTGAATCAGTTCGTCAGCCGACACTACCGCGAAGGCTGGGGCATCGAAGGCTAATTCCAGCCGTTTTCACGGCAAAACGGGCTGAAAAGGGACGCTGTGGTTGAAAAAACGGGTCTTTCGTGCGACGTAAAAAATCGTTGGTAAACTCGACGTAGGTTACCCAACCGATTTCACCGTCAAAGGAGATTTAGCAATGCGTAACATGAAGCGTTTGGTGCTGGCTGCCGTGTTTGTGGCTGTCAGTGCTGCTTGTCTGCCGGCAGATGCCGGTTTGTTCTGCCGTCGTGGTTGTGATGACTGCTGCCCGCCGCCTCCGAAGGTGGAGGTCTGTCTGATGCTCTGCAGCCCGTGTGACTGCTGCCCCAAGCCAGTCACCCTCTGCGTGCCGGAGTGCTGCCTTTGTGAGCAGCCATCGATTTCAACACGGTGTGCCCTGATCGGAAGTGGCGTTACTCATGTTGAGTACTGCTGCTGTGGCTTCAAGGCAAAGATCCGCTGGGATCGTTGCGGTGAACCACACGTTGTGCACACCAACGACTGATAATCGAGGCGAACGTCTGCTCGTGCAGCGGACGTGGGTCTCAACGGACACAATCAACGGGAGTCGGTTCGGCTTCACCTCAGCAGTGAGCCGAAACGACTCCCGTGTTCATTTCGCCCTGGCACCCGTCAGCTTAGCACTCGCGCTGCATCCGATCTTCGATGCGATCGGCAATCGAAGCGGCTTCTTCGTCCAGGTCGGCAAGC
>RGBY01000255.1 GCA_009919445.1 Planctomycetia bacterium | reverse complement strand
CAGGAGCGAATTCGCCGGACCGGCGACGTCGTCTCAGGGGTGATGGAGAGCATCAACCATCCGATCTTTGGCAAGCCAATTCTGCGGGGCGATGAGGCCCTCGTCGATGGAGGCGTGCTGGCCAATGTGCCGTCGCACTGCCTGCGGCGGCAGGGGGCCAACGTGGTGCTTGCCGTCGATGTCACCACCAAACTCTCCAACGACTTTTGTCGCGATCCCAAGCATCCCGGTCGGCTGACCGCTCCGGGCTACCTGCGCACCCTCCTGCGGGTCAACGACGTTTCACTCCGCAGTCTGTCGGGCATTCACCGTTCAGGCAGCGATTATGTGATCACGCCTGACACTTCGGCCCACACGTTCGATGATTTTGCCGCTGGACGGGAACTGATGGATCGGGGGCGAGAGGCAGCCGAGGCGGCCCTGCCGGAAATTAAGGAACGGCTGGTCAAGGTCTATCAGGCAATCGATTCACCCAGCCGCTAAGATTCTGCTGAGGAAAACAAGGCCCAATGAAGGGACGGGTTCGTTCTTGCATGGCGGTGCCATGTGTCGTATCAAATCGTTCGAGTGCCAAAGGGGTTTGCCGTTCACTTGTTCATTCAGAAAGACCAAGAGGTATTTGATGTCAACGTCTCGCCGTCAGTTTCTTCGCACGACGTCCCTCGCCGCGGCGGCGGCCGTCCCCTATTTCAGCGGGCAGTCGCATTCTCTTGCCGCCGAGACTGCTGCTAAGAACGATCGCGTTGCCATTGGGTTGATCGGAGCGGGTGGCATGGGCAATGGCAACCTTCGGTCTGCCGCTAAGTGGATCGATGTCATGGCCATCGCTGATGTCGATCGTGGGCGTGCCGATTCGTCAAATCAGTCTCTGGCTGGCGGCAAGGCTCAGGTCTACGAAGACTATCGAGCGATTCTCGACCGGAAGGACATCGATGTGCTGCACGTCGCTACGCCCGACCACTGGCACACCAAGCCTCTGATTGAGGCGATGCTGGCTGGTAAAGATGTCTACTGTGAGAAGCCGCTGACGCTGACTATTGATGAAGGCAAACTGATTCGGAAAGTACAGAAAGAGACCGGCCGCGTTATTCAGGTTGGCACCCAACAGCGGAGCCAGTTTCAGCTTTTCGTCAAGGCAATCGCCATGGTGGCAGATGGACGGCTTGGGAAAATCAAGAAGATTACCGCGGCGATCGGTGGGGCGCCGAGTAGTGGGCCGCTTCCGGCGGTCAAGGTTCCCGAGGGCCTTGATTGGGACCGCTGGCTGGGGCCAGCCCCCGCAGTTGATTATCGAGCCTCAAAAAATAAGTCAAATTGCCACGGTACGTTCCGCTGGTGGTATGAGTACTCTGGCGGCAAACTGACCGACTGGGGTGCTCATCACGTTGATATTGCAGTCTGGGCGCTTGAACAGGCGGGGCAGGCCGGTGAGCATGGTGGGCCGCTTCGCATCGGTGGCACGGCAACCCATCCGGTGGCCTTTAAGGATGGCATGCCAGTCGAGCGAGATTGCTTCAACACGGCCACAGGCTTCCTGCTTAATGTCGCATACCCAGGTGATGTTGAATTAGTCATCCGCCATGACACCGACAATGGCGTGACGATCGAGGGTGATAAGGGCAAGATTTTCGTGAATCGCGGGCGGCTCACTGGTGCCCCTGTTGAAGCCTTGGAAGACAATCCACTGCCCGAGGACGCCATCGCCAAGGTCTATAAGAACCTGCCGATGGTGGGCGACGGTCGTGGTGCCCACTGGGCAACCTTCCTGCACTGTGTGAAGACCAGACAAGAGCCAATTTCTGACGTGCACTCGCACATGCGGGCGCTGAATGTCTGTCACTTGGCTGGCATTAGTGCCCGGCTGGGCCGGGAGCTTTCCTGGGATGCCAAGGCTGAGCAGATTACCGGAGACAGTCAGGCAAACGCCATGCTCGCCCGAGCCTATCGCAAGGGCTATGAGATTCAGATGGGCTGATCATGCACTGCCCGATGTCACAGGCTAGGCCAGTAGTGGCATCGGGCAGTCGAGTGCAATTGCCACCGCCCGCAGCAGCTCAAGTTCGCGGGGAATGATCTTCCCGTCGGCGGCGGCGGTTTCGGCGAGGCCTTTGACCAGACGTGCCTTTGACTTAGCTGGGATTCTGCTCAGGGTATCGAGAGCCCGGTCGAGTTGCTTGAACATGTCGCGGTTCCATGGCTGCAGGCTGAGGTCAGCCAGCCCTGTCGCCTTGGCACCGCGCTGAAAAGCGGCTCGGGTCGCCTCGTCGCCGTCGCTACCGGCATGAGAGACTGCCGAGAGCACAAGGGCAACATCGACAGCGGCTGGTCGACGACGAGCCCGCCGCCGCGGCTGTCTTCCAAAGTGCGGGTCGAGCACGTGTAGAACCACCTTCTGCAGTGCCCACTCAAACAGGCTCAGCCGGTTGTCGGCCGCCGCGAGCGAATGGACATTGTCACGGAACCGCTCGTACTGCTCCGGGGAAAGGTCCTTCAGGGGCCCCAGGCAGATGTCCGCCAGTGGCAGCCGTGCCTCTCGTGGCAGGGCCGCGGTCTGCTTGTGCAGGGCGAGTGTTGCTCGATAGACCGCTGGGTCAGCCTCAGCGGCCAGAAGCTCAAATTGCTTTTGGCAACTGGTGAAGTCAGCGTCGAGCAGCAGGGCATAGATGACCGCACGGGCACCGAAGGGCTCGTGGGCTGCATCGCGGAGTGCCGTTGGCAGGGCTTCAAGTAGTTCGTGTGAGCGGGCAATCTGCTGTGGGGTCGTTTTGCCAATGGCATCGACCGCCTGCTCGGGTGTGGGAAGCGGAGGCGGGACGCGAGGCGGTGGGATTGGTGGATTGGCTGTGCCAGCAGCGGGCGTTGGCATGCCATCATCCCCGGCAAAGCCGACGACGGCCGGAGCCAGAACTGGCCTCGGTAGTGGTATTCCCGCGGCGAAAACCGGCCGCGATGGCCTTGGCACCGGAGCAGCCACTTCTTCTTTTTGCTCAGCCAGATAATCCTGATTGATGCGAGTGATGCGTTCTTCCAAAGGAGGATGGGTTGCAAAGAGGGCATTGACCCCAGAGGCAAAGAACATGTGCGATGCTTCTGAGGCGCGGGGGCAGTCAAAATTTGAGCCGACCTTCAGGCTGGCGATGCGTTGGAGGGCCGCGGCGATTCCCCTGCTGCGGGTGAACTGCACGGCTGAGGCATCAGCCAGGAATTCTCGCTGGCGGCTGACCGCTGCCTTGATCAGGTTGCCGATCAGGGTGCCGGCAAACCCAATCGCCATAAGCCCGAGGCCGAGGGCGATGAAGGGAACCGTGCCGCCCCCCTTGTCGTTGCTGCTGCGGCGGCTGCCGGAAGCTGCTGCGATCCGCAGCAGGTAATAGCCAATGAGGCCCACCAGCAGAATGCCATGCACAATGGCAATCAGTCGAATGTTCAGCCGCATGTCGCCGTTGAGAATATGACTGAACTCATGGGCAATCACTCCTTGCAGTTCATCGCGTGTGAGTTGCTCGGCACAGCCGCGGGTTACTCCGATGACCGCTTCTTCTGAGTTGTAGCCAGCCGCGAAGGCGTTAATTGCCAGTTCATGGTCCATCATGTAGACCGGCGGGGGCGGCAGGCCCGAGGCAATGGCCATTTCCTCGACGACATTGAGCACCTTTCGCTCGGTGGGGTCTGTGCTGTTGGTTTCCAGCCTGCGACCATCAAGCATCTGGGCAATGGTGGCGGAGATACCATTGCCCAGATGCTTGATGGTCGCAGGCTGGAAACCAACAGCACAGACCCCACCGA
>RGBY01000254.1 GCA_009919445.1 Planctomycetia bacterium | reverse complement strand
TCGATGACACTCGAGCGGCTCGTCGGAATCTCCGGGTGCATTGCCACCGACAAGCCGTTCCAGGCCTGGTCGTCGGAGAGCATGAAGATGATGTTGGGTCGTGCTGCCTTGGTGGCTCCAGAAAAAGCAAGCACGACGAGCAAGCTGGCGACGGGTAGCCGTCGAAGGAGGTCTGGCATGAGGGAGGTCCTCTTCGTGGTTTAGGGAGTGGCTTCTGGACGACGCCGTGGTTTTTTAGGGCCCGGTTTTTTTCGGCCGGCGGGTGCATTCGGGACGCGATCATTGAGGCCGGAGAAGTCCGGCCGCTGGCGACCATCTGGGGGCGTGGTGATCTGACGACGAAAGAGCACCGTGTTGTCGAGAAACAGATTGTCGGACCAGATGAACTGTGCCCCCGAAAAGTCATGGTCATAGAAGGTCTGCTTGGGCTGGACCTGCTCAAGGGTGTATTCAGTGGCCTGTGGCCAGTCACGGTCATCAAAATCACTGGTTTGCCAGCCTGCTGGTGGCGGCTGCGAGCGAACCCGCGGGTTTTGGGTGTCACCGTCGATGGGGCCATGCTCGAGGACCAAGGCCTTCCAGTGCCGATCGGTCACCGTGCCGTCACCGAAGCGGAGGATAAAGCCTCCGTCACCGATCTGCGTGTTTGCGTATTCCATGCCAGTCGCGGGGTCTGCATTGTCCTTTGCGATCACGGCGATGGTCATCGGATAGACAGGCAGCAGATCGACCGCGATGACGTTATGCGGCAGGAAGGCGATGGAGTCGATCGCCACGAGTTCGCCATTAATGAACAGAGAAAACCAGTTGTCGGCGTAGACGGTAGCACGAATAGTGTCGTCAATTTGTGGCTTCCGGTTTGCCTCCAGCCTTCTGTTTGCAGCATCTTCTGCAGACACCACTCGAATCGCCAGCGGCAGCAGGAGCAGGAGCAGCAAGGCGGTGATCGTCGTTTGGTGGACGCTTATTTGGTTACGTTGGAGAGGCATGGTCATTCCTCAAGAACCGTTCGGTCAGGCTTGTGGTGAGTTGTGTGATCGAAAAAATCAGGTGTGAAAGCAGGGGTTTCCAGCAGTTCCATGCGCAGGTCGAGGCGATCAGGGCCGTACGGCATGTCAAAAAAACGTAATGACTCAATCACGCCGGATGCCCCGTCATAAACAATTTCAACCGTCCGGGGCCCCCGGTGCCCGGGCCGCCGTTCCGCCACAAGTTTGCTGCGTTCGGGCGTTGATTGTTGGTCGAGACGAAGCTCATAAGATCGCCTCAATAGGCTCAGGCCATCAGTGAGACAGGTTAGTGGGAAGTCGTGTTCGTGCCCCGGGACATCGTGATGAAAACGATCGAGGTCCCGACTCACGCGAACCGGGCCATCCGGGGAAATGGCCCAACTCGAGGTGTTGTTTCGTCCGGTGATAAAGGGCAGGCCATTTCGGTCTGTTCGGAGCAAGACAAACTGGCGGCCACTCGCATGAACCACTGCCAGGTCAAGCGGCGGCTTGGGGGGACGGCTTGATTCTGGCCCTGGTTTCCGTCTGGTTTCTTTCCACGAACGCTTCGCTTCAACAAAAATGCGATAGCTGCTTCCGAGAAGCCCCGTTTGCGTGGCGATGATTCGTTCCAACTCAACAACCCCGGCAGAGACAGGCCGGCTTCTCATGCTGACTGAGCCGACTGCGATGAAGATCGCGATGACGAAGGCCAAACCAACGGCCGCAGTAAAAGGGCCAGAGCGGCGGCGGATGCGAGCCGCAACCACGTGCGGGCTGGGGGTCGTGACTGGGCTGGCACTGAAGACGGTGTGGAGCCGGTCATGGAGCATGACGTCTGAGGCAAAGCGACTTGCATTTTCAGGTTTGGCGCAGAGCCATCGTGCCAGTGCGTCTTCTTGGCGTGGGCTGAGGATGCCGTCGAGGTGGCCATCGATGAGGTCTTGGATGCGGTCACTCATAGGCCGGCCTCGGGCTGGGGGTCTTTGAGTTGATGCAATCGCGGAGCCGTTCTCTGATCCGCTGGAGTGATTTTGCAACTGAGTTTGCTCGCATACCGAGCCTCTCGGCAATGGCCGCCGGCTTCAGGTTCTCGGTGTAGCGGAGGGCGCAGATTTCGCGTGCGCGACCCTCAAGCTTTGGCAGGCAGTCTTCAAGATGGTCGAGTTGGCTGAGTGTTGTCGGAAATGCGTCCTCAAAAGCGACTGCCAGTTTCCCGGTCAGTTCGTCATCAAATATCAGGCGATCACGAGACGACCGTCGGAAATGGTTACGGAGAATATTCCTTGTTATTCCGATGGCCCAGCCGATGAATGGCTTGCTCGGGTCGTAGCGATCGACTGACTCGAGGACTGCCACGGCGACGTCTTGTAAGAGGTCGTCACGAACCGCAAAGTCACGGACAAGGGCTGTGATGTACGAGGCGATCACCGGTTGGGCGAGGGTCCATTGTCGCATCACCTGTCGAGTAGTCGGGTTCATTGCGTTATGCCTGACGGTCCTGAAAGGCGTGCCTGTCGGATCTAGTGGTACTTACCCGGTTGGCGTGAAATATGACACGAAAAAATAATGGCCGCGTTTTCCCCGTGGAAAAACCTGTTTGAGTTCATTTTTCTCTTTTGTCGAAGGTCGGTGCCAACGGTTGTTTTTGGCAGATGCGGTTCGGTAGCCCTTGCCTGGGTGGTCCGGGCAGGGTCTATTTTGGGCATGATTTCCGCCGCCCCCCCAACGACGAATCAGGAGTCTTCCTCGAACCAGGTCTTCGAGGTGGTGACTCCCGGGCGACTCCATTTTGGGATGCTCTCGTTTGGTCAGCCCTTTGGACGCTCCTTCGGAGGCCTGGGGGCGATGATTGCCGGCTGTGGCGTACGGGTGCGGATGCGGCGGGCGAGTCAGTACTCGGCGGTCAGTCATGTGGGTGAGCGGGCCATTGGCGTGGCCCGTCGGTGTGCCGCAGCCTGGGGGCTGGACGAGCACTCCTGCTGTGCGATTGAGACGCTGGAAATTCCCCGGCAGCACATTGGCTTGGGAACGGGCACCCAGCTTGAATTAGCGGTGGCGGCCGGGATGCAGCGGCTCTACGTCGAAGGGCCAAATGGATCAGAGCAGACCTATTCAGCGAAAGATGCTGCGGCGCTTGCTCAGGCGGCTGGCCGTGGGCTGCGGTCGAGCGTTGGGGTCTATGGCTTTGGCACCGGTGGCATGATTCTAGAGGCGGGCAAACTCCAGGGTGAGGTGATTGCCCCACTGGTGTCGCGGGTAGCCCTGCCGGAAGCCTGGCGGGTGGTCGTCTTCATTCAGCGGGAGGCTGAGGGACTCCATGGCGATGCTGAGCGAACAGCCTTTGCCGGCTTGGAGATGGTGCCGCTTGATCTGACCGCTGAATTGACCCGACTGGCCGTGATGGAAATTTTGCCGGCGGCACTGGCGGCTCGCTTCACTGACTTTGCGGCGGCACTCACCGCCTACGGCAAACTGGCGGGCAAGCCGTTTGAGCGAGCCTCTGCCCGGCTTCCCTTTGCAGCGACAACCGCTGACCTGTTTGAGTGGCTCGATCAGCAGGGCATTCAGGGATATGCCCAGAGCAGCTGGGGACCGGCAGTTGTGGCGGTCTGTGAGTCTGCCCTTGCAGCCAATGCAGTGGTGACGGCAGCCGAGGCTGCTGGGCTCAGCACGCGGCACGAACTGATCGTGGCCGAATTTGATAACCGAGGCAGCGTGCTCCGCGAGGTCAGTGACGAGTCGTCGTCAGCCTGAGCAGATACCCCGCCAGTGACCTCAGGCAACTGGCAGGCCGTAGCCCGCCAGCAGGTTTCGCAGCC
>RGBY01000253.1 GCA_009919445.1 Planctomycetia bacterium | reverse complement strand
GAGCGGAAGCGAGCGGACAGTCAGCACGGCAGCTGTCGGTTATCCAGGATGCCCGGTGTAATTTTCCAGAGCACACCAAACGCTACGAGCAGGAGCCATGGCGGGTTTTCCCTAGACCGCTAGTCCGCCACCCACCGCATCATGGTTTCAACGGTTGGCCAGCCACGGTGATCGATCAGCAGGAAGAGCGGAACACTACCTGCGCAGAACAGCACGGCCAGACCTGCGGCTACGGGCGCAGGCATCAGCGTCTGCCAATGGCTTGTCGGCTCACCTGTGGTTGCCAACCCATACACCCAGAGCGGCCAGATGTGAACAACATGATGAAGTAGGTACAGCGATAAGGAGTGGCGGCTGATCACCCGGCAGATCAGGGCAGCGGAAAGCGATTGCCGGCGTTCCCCCTCGCTGGCTGGTCGAAGGTCAACAAGCGAGTGCAGCAGGAAGAGCCCGCCGATTCCACCGGAGAGAACGGAAAGGAGATAGCGTGTCGACGCCGGAAACATGGAGAAACACAATTCACTACCCAGCGGTGCATCCCACGGTGCAAATCGCACGAGAAGGGCTACCCCCAGCAGCAAGATGCCAAGCCGAAAGAATTGGGGGGCAGATGGCATCTGATTCCTGCCGTGTTGCTCAGGCAGTACGAGTGGGGCAATTGCGTACCCCGCCACCGGAAACAAGAGCCAGGGAAAGAGTGGAAAATAACCAGTTGCCAAATAGCCCTGGATGACATCGGTTAACGTGAAGTCGTAGTCAAAGTAACTGTTAGTCCAGAAGGCAGGATAGTCGGCCACCATGCGAAGCGTTGGGCTGATTGCGGCGATGAGGAACGCAACGACTGGAAGGATTTCTGCGGGCGCCGAACGAAGCACATTCAGGAAAATCAGCGCAGACCCAATAAAGGTGAGGATGTCCCAGTTGAAGGTGTCTTCCGGGAGCCAGACAAAAACATTGAAAAAAAAGCCGAGTCCAATCAGGAACAGACCCCGGCGGACAGATCGCTTGGAAATAACTTCGTCAGGGACGTCTCGTGTTTTCAGCACGGCAACCCAGGCTCGGTAACTGACTCCAGACAGGAGCGTAAACAGAGGGGCAGCCAGGCTCACTGGCAGCCACCACGGGCGGTGGGAAGCCACCGACTGAGGTGCCTCAAGGCCGTAGCCAATAGCCAGATTTTCCACGAAGTGAACCAGCACCATCATGACGATGGCCAGGGTTCGGAGGATGTCGACAGAGAGCAGACGCACGGCTTCAGGCTCCGGCGGAGGCAAGGAGGTCGACAAGCAGAAGCACCATCTCGACAGCGAGCAGCAGAACGATCACCCAGATCAGTACATATTCGCGCCGGGCGACGGCATACTCGCTCACCCGCTGGCCACACGACTCGTACAGTCCGGTAATCAACTCCAACTGGTCGCTGGCAAACTCTTCACGATCAGCAAGGCGACAGCGATCACGAAGCCGTTCACCAATCTGGCTGGCGAGGGTGGGAGGGTGCTTGAGTGGCTGGTGGATACAGGGGGAAATTCGTGTCAGCCGGCCAGCCAATGACATCGCCCTTCGGTATCGTTCGGCAAGCTCGCGAGCTCGGTGAGGGTTGTGTTCGTGGAGCATGAAGCCACAAGGGAGGTCTGTTTCATAATCAGGCCAGGCCGCTGTGATGTTGGCTTCTATTTGGGTGAGTTCAGCCGCAGTAGCAGCGAAGTCCAGCACTGCGGCAGTGGCCAGAGGCAGTCGATCAGGAGAAGCCGCCACAGCAACCCGCGTAGGGGTCCAGACAACCAGCGTTCCATAGAGATCCAGCACCACCGGTGGAGGTGCGGTTTCTTCACCAGTCCACTTCAACAGTTCGGTGAGCAGGCTGTCGTCGGAGGATGGTGATGCGATCTCAAGAAGCTCGATAGAGGCTGGTTCTGTCAGGCCAGCAAGCGGCCATGTGCTAATCTGGCCGCCAGTGAGGGCTGCGGCAGAGGCAGGCTGATCGGGCTGCGGAGACGGAGAACTTTCAGGCATGCTGAGCTTTCCTCGTTAAGGGCCGTGGAATGGCTGGGATCGTCTCGGCGGCAGGGCGTAACCTGAAGAACGAGGCGGTGGAAGGTTCCCCCGAGGCGATCATGGTGGCGAGCCAACCCGCAGCATGTTCGGCGGAATCGAGAACACCATTCAGGGTCGAGTCGAAAAGGTAGTCACCGACAACCAGAAGTTGGGGATGGCTAAGTGGTGCCGGGCAGTGCCGAGCGTCGAGGCTCTGTGGAGTAAAGCCTCCTGGCTGTCCACTGACGGCTCCAATCCAGCGGTGGACTCGAGCCTCTTGCTGGAGGGCAGCGGCTCGGTCACGGTCAAACGGCAGGGAGTGCAGGGCAGCGGCCACAAGTTCCTCATCACTGGCCTCTGCCCACTGTTCTGCTGCATCGCCGCCGAGCAACCAGCCGAGCACGCCTCGGTCTGCGCCGGGCTCTCGGGTCGATTCGTCATAGAGGCAGCAGCCCCCAAAGGCGTCGAGCATGCAGTAGGAGTCCTTCAGCCATTTCCGCCAGAAAGGCTTCTCGAACAAGATTGAGATTCTGAGGTAGTGGCCCGGGTGGTCGTAGTGATCGAGGTGCTTCTGCATGGCAGAGGCAAGCGTGAGATCCGAAAACGTCAGGGACGCCAAAGGTGCCACTGGCAGAGCCAGAACAACTGCATCGAATTCATCATGGCCGGTTGCCGATTGGGTTCGCCAGTCGAGTCGAAGCCTGCCATCCGTAGCCGAGCCGACGGCGGTGATCTGATGTCGCCGGTAAATCTGCGCGGTGAGCCTGGCTGCCAATCGATCAATTAACTGTTCATTGCCTCCGGCAATGCAATACAGCCCCATGTAAGCAGGGTCGTTCATGACGTAATTGTCGAGCCCATAATGATGGCTTGTGGCAGCTGGCTCAGTGGCCAGATCGCTGTGAATAAATTGCTCGACCAGCTGCCGAGCTGGGGCCGCCATGCGACTGAGCGTGTTGTTGAAGCGGAGGTTGGCCGGGCCTGCAGTTGCCTGTCGGCGGGGGCTAGTGTGAATCGCCTCATAGAACTCCCGAGGGGAGACCTCTGACTTGGCCCGTCGGTCGAAGGCGACGAGGCTGTCGGCTGCCATTGGCCCGAGGTAATCACGAATGTCGTCAAGGGTACTGAGGAGTTGTTGCCTCCAACTGATGGCGGTACCACCCATCGGCAGAATCGGCAGCCGGAGTTCTTCGATCAGTTCCTTAAGCGGGTCATGGTCGATAGCTGAATAGTCGTAGAGTTCGGCAGCACCCGCTTCGTAACGAGGGCCACCTGCCGAGAAGCGTTCGGTGATGACCTTGCCGCCCAGTCTCTCGCTGGCCTCAAAAATGGTGATTGACGGGGGAGGAGATGCCAGCTGTTCAAGCAAATAGGCGGTGAACAACCCACCTGGTCCACCGCCAACGATTCCAACCGTCCACCGTCTCATGCCGTCCTGTGCTTTCGCCACGTTGCTGCCCTTATAAAAAGAAACGGCTGAGTGGCTTCATAGTTGTGCAGGCTGCCAAAAAAGGAGCCCCGCAATTGATTTGTGTTGAATGCTGACGCGGTTTTGATTGGCGGCCTAGTTGCAGGTTGCCAGTCGTCGGGCCACCGCGCAGGCTGCATCGTAGGTTTTCAGGTCGAGCCATTCATCGGTGGTGTGGATGTCATTCTGGCCGCAGCCGAGGGTGACTGTTGGGATCCCGTTGGCCGCCATCCAGTTGGCATCGAGACCACCGTTGGAAACATCGAAACGTGGTCGGCAGCCAATTGCCTCGAGTGCCTCGCGGGCCGCCACGACTGACGGATCATGTTCATC
>RGBY01000252.1 GCA_009919445.1 Planctomycetia bacterium | reverse complement strand
CACAGAATATCGCTGGGGCCCGATCAGATGCGATTTCGAATCGCACCGATGCCCGTTCAGACGTGAGGGGGAGCCGGGGTGAAAATCGTAACTTCGCTTCTGAGAACAGGCAGGACCGAGTATCGGGTCGAGGTGATCGTCAGTCGGTCCGTGTTGAAAACAGGGGTGACGTGCGGAGTGATCTGGCTGCCGGTCGTTCGGATCGACGGACGACGAGGCAGCAGGCCATCGGGGCACAGGCCGACAACCTGCGTTCACAAATGAACCAGCACTACAACGATAATCTCCATCAAGACTTTTGGTCAGGCCTGCAGACTGGGCACTACTACTTCGATAAAAATCCGATCTTCTGGAGTTGGGTTGGTTTTAGCACCGTCTCCAGGCTGATGCCCTGGAACTGGGGTGAAGGACGGTACTACGACTATGGCTCTGGTGGTAGTAGCTACTACGACGGCAGTACGGTTATGGCTGACGGCACTGAAGTGCCAGTGGAAGAATATGCCCAGCAGGCCGAGGAACTTGCTCTGAGCGTACCCGAGGAGAATGCTGAGGCATCGGATGCGGCGAGTGATGAGTGGCTGCCGCTCGGAGTTTTTGCCGTTGCCCAAGAAGGGGAGGCCGCCCCTATGCCAAGCATGTTCATGCAGTTGGCAATCAGAAGTGACGGTGTCATTGCTGGTACCTATCAGAACAAGGAAACCGGCGAGACAGCAGGTTTGGAGGGGATGGTCGATCAAGAATCCCAGCGGGCTGCCTGGACCTTCACGGGGCGGTCGACACCAATCATCGAAACCGGAATCCAGAACCTGACGATGAATGAAACACAGGTGCTGGCACACTTCGCTGACAAAGGGACAAAGACCTATCTGCTCGTGCGTGTGGAAAACCCTGAAGCGTCAGCGAAATAGTAGGCAGTATTGGCCCGATAGAACTGGTTCCATTCAGCCGGCCCGCACCAACAGTGCGCGGCCGGCCTGAATGGTAGCCAGCACGAGGCAGCCGGCGAAAAGGCCGGTGAGTCCATTGGCTACCAGCATGCCAAGAGCGGCATAGTCAGCCAGGCCGTGGAGGGACTCTTCTATGGCATGATGCCACGCGGGGACGCCATGCAGCAGAATGCCGCCGCCGACTAGAAACATGGCGGCCGTTCCGGCAACGGTCAGGAGTCGCATGAGCCAGGGGGCTGTAGCAACGATGCCACGACCGAGGGCACGGGCGAGAGCAGCAGGCTGGCTCATCAGCCACAGGCCAGCGTCATCGAGTTTGACAATCGCGGCGACAAGGCCATAGACGCCGACGGTCATCGCGAGGGAGATGGTCACCAACACACCTAACTGAACCAGGATTGGCCGGGAGGCCACAATGCCCAGCGTGATGACGATGATTTCGGCGGAGAGAATGAAGTCAGTGCGGATGGCTCCGCGAATTCGCATGCGTTCCAGCGTGGCGAGCCTGGCTACTGTGGTAGCAGGCTCGTTCTTGGAGTGGTGTGCGTCGGCTTGAGGATGGCAAAGTCGGTGCAGGATTTTTTCAGCCCCCTCGTAACAGAGGTAGAGCCCTCCAGCCATCAAGAGAGGAAGGACGGCCGCAGGCAGGAGCCAGTTCAAGAGTAACGCCGCCGGCACGAGCAGAGCCTTGTTCAGGAGTGACCCCATCGCGACTTGCCAGACCACTGGAAGTTCCCGATCGGCAGCAACTCCAGTGACCTGCTTGGCATTGAGCGCCAAATCGTCACCAAGAACCCCGGCGGTTTTCTTGGCCGCCACCTTGGTCATAGCCGAAACGTCATCGAGGACGCTGGCGATGTCGTCAAGTAAGAGGAGGAGGCTTGAGGCCATGCGGCGAGGGCAGTGAGTGCTTGAGGGGTGTCTGGAAACGAGCGGCTTTGGCAGAGATCGGGAGTCGTGGCAGAATAGCGACTAAGGGTTCATCCAGCGAACAGCAATTTCGACGGCAGTTCTCAGAGGATGCCTGATGAAAACCAGGTGGAGGTGGGCTAGTGACGGACGAAGAGCAAGCGAGAGAGGCCGCCCAGGGAGAGCAGGCGTCTGTCCCAACCCATGCTCAGCGACAAGAGCGGCAGGCTCGGCTTGAACGCCACGGCCTCCTGATTTTTCTGGGACAGATTATCGGTATCGCTGCCGTCCCCCTGGTTGATGCGGGCAGCCAGTCGGTGCCGATTGCGTACGTGATTCTGAGCCTCACAATTGCTATCACCACCGTCTGGATTCTGGGGTATCAGCGGCTTACCTATTTTCTGGTTGCGACGAGCCTGTTGGCCGGCATCTGGTTTCAGCTTGGGTTTGCCAAATTAGCCGTCTTCGGGCCTCCACCGATCTTGTTATTTCTGTTAGTCAAGGTTGTTTGTGTGATTGTCTGTATCAGGCAGGCTTTTCGGGCAGGTGTGCCCAGTACCCAGCGGATCTACTGCGGCGCGGCGAGTTTCATTATGCTTGGAATTTTTTTCGCGGGCATCCATTTGTTTGTGAACAAGATGGAAATCGGGCACTACGCATTGCCAGCGGAGTTTGAAGGAAGCAGGCATCTTCGCTGGGTCGACTTCCTTTGGTTTTCCTTTGCCACACTTTCTACGGCAGGGTACAGCGATCTTGTGCCAGTTGGGTCACTGCCCCTGACCATTGCAACCATGGAGGGACTGTCGGGGCTTCTCTTTCCAGCCACGCTCATTGCCAGAATTGCGTCACTGCCAACGGAGCATTCAGACTGATGGGGCCACGGGAGCTCACGCCAAAAGGGATCTCTCCGAGAGCATGGCCCAGCACCTAAGGAGATATGATGGAACTCGATACGTTTCGGGAAGGCTTTGAGCAGGTTGGTTTGGCCATCGATGCTGCCGGTGTACTCGTGGTGGTGGCTGGCATCGTGGTGGCGGTAGGGCGGCTCCTCTTTTGGCCTGCTCCAGCACTTGGCCCCTACCGGCAGTTTCGCCAAGATCTTGGGCGGGGCATTCTGTTGGGCCTCGAATTTCTCGTGGCGGCGGACATCATTCGTACCGTGGCAGTGACCCCGACAGTCCAGAGCGTCCTGGTGCTCGGCCTGATCGTGGTGATCCGGACATTCCTGAGTCTGGCGTTGCAGCTGGAGGTCGAGGGGCGACTGCCCTGGCAGCCGGCCTCGAAAGAGATGGCGGCCACGGCAAAGGAGCTGGCAGCCGGGGAGCATCGCTAGAGAGGCTTTGCTGCGGACGGTGACAGAAAGCAGGCTTGCTGAAAACAGCCGGCTGTTGTTCTGCTGGGCAGGATCGTGCATTCCTGAATGCTTGCTCAATCTTGCTCTCGCGCGAAACACATGCGTCGCCAACTTTCAAAAAAATATCGTGCAAAGCAGGGTGGCGGTGGCCGAAAGCGGGCAGTCAAAGCCAGCCCCGCCGCCACGTCACCGCCTGCTGATGTTGTTGCCCGTTTGCCGGCGGGGCTTGATGGCTATGTCGAGGGCCTACTGACGCGGTATCCGGTTGAGGTGCGGCTTGTGCCCCGCCGGGCCTCGAAACTTGGCGATCACCGGCCGCCGACAGCTGCCTTCCCCTGGCATCGCATCACGGTCAACGAAGACCTCAATCCCTATGCGTTAGGGGTCACGCTGCTGCATGAGGTGGCCCATCTGGTGACCCATCTTAAGCATCAGTCGCGGCGTCGGCTGCAGCCTCATGGCCCGGAATGGCAGCGACACTACACGGCCATTCTCCAGCCAGTACTCGCGGCGTCTTTCTTGCCCGAGGATCTTGCAGAGGCGCTCATGGCTGCAGGTGAGCGGCCTCGGGCGGCCACCTGCAGTGATCGCCGGTTGCTGCTTGCGCTGGCTCGCTATGACGCTACGGC
>RGBY01000251.1 GCA_009919445.1 Planctomycetia bacterium | reverse complement strand
TGCCAGTCGAGATGGCCGAACGGAACACACACGATCCTGAGATCACTCGCTGGTCAGTTGAGGCGGCCACTATCTATCACAGGCACAGTGGCAACGCAGTAGCCACTCGATTGGCAGGCCTGCGGCTGGATGTGCCATTAGCCCAGCCAGTCCTCCGGGATATCTGGTGGGGACATGTCATGTTTCAGATGCAGTCACAGACAGAGCAGCTCTTCTCTGGCATGATCGACTTTGATGCCGCTGCAGTCGACACGCCGGTTACTGACATGGCGAGACTCGTTGGCAGTTGGCACCTCATGTCTGGCGATCCAGAGATGCTCCTCTGCGACCGTTGGCCTGAGGCCTTCTTGGCATACGAGGAGGGAGCGGGGCTGCCGAAGCCAAGCCGTGGGGCGGTTCAGATCTATCACGACACGGCGATTGTCTGCGGGCTTGCCCGCTGGTTTGAATGGCTCCTTCAGGAGGGTAGGGTTTTCCCCGACATGCCGGCTGTTAAATCCCGTATTAAGGGCCTCCTCCGGGCTCTGCCCGCTGCCCTTCAGCGGCTTGGGAAAATCAGTGGTGAAAGGCTGCTTCCCTGAATTGACCATGAAAAAATGCTGCCGGTAAACTCTGGTTGCCGATATTCGGTCTGTTTCCCAGAACTTTAGCAGCGTGATCGCCAGGTGGAGGACCACCGGCACCAACTTCTGTTGACAAGGAGCGTCAGCGACGAAATGGCAAGAGCATCCCAGCAGGCGAGCACAACAAGGCACGCCAATTCCTCGATAGCCCAGCGACGCACCGCCGTCGGCTGGCTTATGGTTTTCCTAACTCCGGTGCTCTTCTGGTTCTGTTGCCAGCCCAGCCTACGGTCAACCATTGCCGCAG
Source organism: Planctomycetia bacterium (assembly GCA_009919445.1). Lineage (GTDB taxonomy): Bacteria > Planctomycetota > Planctomycetia > Pirellulales > UBA1268 > UBA1268. The sequence goes on along the minus strand of RGBY01000251.1, from coordinate 2,970 downwards.
ATCCCCTTCCAAATGACTTGCCCTTCGGTACCTTCACCACGACAGCAGCCGATGAGCCGGTCACCATTGCCGCTCAGATTGAGGAGAGCGCAGATGGACAAACCCTTGTCGTGACTGCGACGCTTGCTCCCGGCTGGCACCTCTACTCACTCGATCAGCCACCTGGCGGGCCAAAGGCAACCTCAATTGAGGTCGATCCAGGTTCTCCACTTCTTCCGGTTGGTCAGTTCACGGCCAGCCCGCCTCCCACGAAGAAAAAAGTCTCTGATGTTCCCGGCTGGGAGGGGCTCACCATCGAGGAGCATAGCGGCGAGGTCCGCTGGACGGTCGCCTTGAGCCCGAACACGGCAGCCCGAGGCAACGCTCTGACAGGCACCGTCAGCCTCCAACTCTGTGAAGATAATTCCTGCACGCCCCCCCAAACCATACCCTTTTCGGTTGAAACCACAGGCCTTCCCCAGAAGTCAGAACAAGAGCCCATACTTGTCCGACACCTTCCCGAACGCGGGCATCTGGTCGTTGAAGCCTCGGTAGCAACCGTCACTCAGAGCCCCAATGCTTGTACCGTCTGGCCGCTTACCATCGACCTGCTTCCCGAGGCTGGCTGGCACCTCTATGCCGCCCGCTCCGATAGCGAAACAGAGGTTGGCCAAGGGAAGCCGACCATCCTCTCCCTGGTTCCCGGGACAGGGGTGCGGGTATGCGAGATTTTTTCGGACGCACCACAGTTCGCGACTGATCCCGAACTGAGGGAGGCTGGCGCTGTCGAAGGTCCCGTTCGCCTGACGGTGATGGTGGAGGTTCCTGACAGCATGGAAGGCCAGGACGCTTCAGCCGGTGACGGGCCAGGTCAGCTTGAGGTTCTGATTGGCTACCAGACATGTAGTGATTCGACCTGTGACCCACCGTGGGCGAGCCGCTTGGTTTTCCACGTGCCGCCCTCGGCAGAGACCGGCCTGCCCCGACTGACATTTGCTGACGGTCGCTACGGTGAAGCTGCCGAAAACCCGGCAACCCTTTCCCCCACGCCTACGGCATCCGCAAAGCCATCAACCAAGACCATGACAACGGCCGAGCCAGCAACCGGAAGTCCGGTCGATGGCACTCAGCCGCTCTCCCTTCCCTTGGCCTTAGCAGCTGGCTTGCTCGGGGGCCTCATCCTCAATCTGATGCCCTGCGTTCTCCCGGTGCTGGGCCTTAAGCTCATGTCGTTTGCCCAACAATCGGGTCGCGCCCGCCGTGAAATCTTCCAGCTGAACCTCTGGTATTGCGCGGGGCTTTATGCCGTGTTTTTTGTCTTGGCGACGGCTAGCGTCGCAGCCAATATTGGGCTGGCTGGCAGCAATTTGGCCTGGGGGGAGCAGTTCACCTCGGCCGGTTTCAACATCACGATGGCGGGTATTGTCTTTGCCTTCGCCCTTTCATTCCTCGGCATTTGGGAAATACCAATACCAGGCTTCATCGGAAGCACGGCAGGCAAGGTCCAGGCACAGGAAGGGCCAGCTGGCTCTTTCTTAAAAGGGGTTTTAAGCACCGTGCTGGCCACACCATGCAGTGGTCCTTTTCTCGGCCCAGTCTTTGGCTTCACTCTGACGCAGCCTACTCCGGTCACGTACGCCGTGTTCGCATCGATTGCGACTGGCATGTCCCTGCCATATCTCCTCGTCGGTGTCTTTCCGGGCCTCGTCCGGTTTATTCCGAAGCCTGGCGTTTGGATGGAAACCCTAAAAGAGGTGCTGGGGTTCGTCATGCTTGGCACCGTGGTATTTCTGTTTACGTTCTTAAATGGTGACTACTTCGTCCCTACGTTTGCCCTTCTGATCGGAATCTGGGCCGGATGCTGGTGGGTCGGCCGGGTTCAAAGGCAGACCGGAGTGGCTGGCTTTGGCCGCTGGCTCCAAGCGGGCATCGTGACAGCCGGGATCGGCGTCGCCAGTTTTGCGTTCCTGGGCCCGGTCGAGTCGGTCATCGAATGGCAGCCCTTTACCCGGGCCCGCCTGACCGAACTCCAGCAAAAGGGGGCAACCGTCATGGTCGACTTTTCTGCTGACTGGTGTCTCACCTGCAAATACAACCTGAACTTCGCCATCGAGACACCACGGGTAAAACGGGCCCTCTCAGACAGCAAGATTGTTCCGATGCTGGCCGACTGGACCGATGGCTCGCCCGAGATCAAGGCCATGCTCGAGAGCCTCGACAGCAAATCCATTCCCGTCTTGGCTTTCTTTCCTGGCTCAGAGCCAGGACGAGCGGCGGCCGCCCCTATTATCCTCCGCGATCTGGTGACCGAAGCGCAGGTTTTAGAGGCTATCAAGAAGGCTGGCGGATCCCCGGGTCTGATCCCTGAAATGCGGGCCCGCTCCGCTATGACTAAGAAAAAAAACAGCCTCTAATTCGACCCAACTTTGTCACAATGTGGACAGGCTGGTTCGAGCCGAAACGATCGAACCCGCCGGAGATGGCCGCATTGAGGACACGCGTAGCCTCTGCCCCGCCATGCGTGAAAGATCACGTCACCAGCGAACAGTACTCCCCAGCACACGCCGGCCCAAACGAACAAGGAAAGCACCACCGGCTCAGCCTGGTCAACGCCACCCTGCGTCCTGAGTCGCATATACAACGCAAAGAGAACAGCCGTGAGCACACTATAGACAGGCAAGCGTATTCGCGTCCACACCATGTCACACCCTCTTTAATCGAGCCGTACTCAACTTCACATTTGCCGTTCCAAATGAAGGCCAGATTATTCCTGATCTGGAAGCCACTCCTCAATTGTACGAAGGGTAAAGACCTCTCTGACAATTGCTGTGAGAAACTGTATCGCATCCCCGTTAACTTGAAGTCGGCTGGCAACGCCACCATCAATTGGCCGCATCAGAAAATTCATCTGTGGCTCACCGTCTATTTTCACAGGCTGCCACATGGGGTTGGTACTACCAATTTTATTGGTGATTTCCGCTAGTGGACTCG
>RGBY01000026.1 GCA_009919445.1 Planctomycetia bacterium | reverse complement strand
CCCGCCGGGGCTGGAAAGTAGAGCCCCTCTCCACGACGCAGCACGCCATGGACCTTGCCGAACGAATTGGCGTGCCGCCGGAACCGCTCACCCTCCAGTTGGCAACAACGCCAGATGACGAGACGTTACTCGACAACGTTCTTGGAAATTTTTTTCCTGGTTGGTCGCCGTCGGCAGCAGGCCCGCTGATGGTGTTCAATGACAATGCCGCGTACGGGCCCGCCAAGGCTTGGGGAACCGACCGGTTTGCCGCGCTTGCCGGGCGTCTCTTGTCGGCCCATCCACAGGGCCGGGTGGTTGTGCACTGCGGGCCTGGCGACCGTACCGAAGCCCGCGCCCTGGTGACGGCCGCAGCGGACCCTCGAGTCAGCAGCTTGGCTGAGGAGGCCTCCTTGCCCTTCGGATTATCGAAGGCGTTGTTGCGGCGGGCGGCCGTCGTGGTGACAACCGACAGTGGTCCGCGACACATTGCGGCAGCCTTCGCCACGCCGACTGTCGTGTTGCAGGGACCGATGGATCCGCGGCTGGGGATGTCAGACCACCGGTATTTTGTCGAACTGCGTCGCGACCTCCCCTGCTCCCCCTGTGGCCGACGAACCTGCCCCCTTGGCCATCATGACTGTATGGTTGGCCTCACAGTCGACCAGGTTGCCGAGGCGACCCTCGACCTTCTCGCTCAAACCCTTCCATCCCCCCGCCCTGCCCCGGAGACCGCCTGATGACCCACCTGCTTGGCATGCTCGCCGCCATTGCCCTTACTGCCCTCTGCTGGGGCGTTTACGGGCCCGTCCTGCATTTTGGGCGCGATGCCATGGAGTCGGCCCTCCGGCCGTTCGTCTGCGTCGGGCTCGCCTATTTTCTGGTGGCGGTGATTGCGCCCCTCGCGCTGATGGCCCGTGGAAATGAAAAGGGAAGTTGGACGACAACCGGTGTGCTCTGGAGCCTCCTGGCAGGTTCGGCTGGCGCACTCGGGGCGTTGGGCGTCATTCTTGCCCTCACTGCTGGCGGCCGGCCAATCTATGTCATGCCCTTGGTCTTTGGTGGCGCCCCAGTCGTCAACACGCTGCTCACCGCGTTTCTCAACAAGGCCTTTGATCAACTTAAGGCGCCTTTCATTGCGGGGCTGATTTTGGTGATCACAGGGGCTGTTACGGTGCTTGTCTTCAAGCCACAGCCACAGCCGCATGGCGAGCCAGCCGTCCAGGCAGTCGCCGGCGAGGCTGAGACGTTGCCAGACAAGGTTGAACGGCAAACAGAGCGAGTTGTTGAGGTCTTGCTGGCAGTGACGCTGGCCCTGCTGAGTTGGGGCGCTTACGGCCCAGTACTTCACAAGGGGCAGGCTGCCATGGGAGGAAGTCGGCTGCGGCCACTGATCTGCATCGGCATCGCCTATTTTCTCATTGCCGTGCTGGTGCCGTTGGCACTGCTTAAGCCACTTGGAGACAGCGGCAGCTGGAGTGTCGTCGGGGTCGCCTGGAGCATGGCCGCCGGTGGGCTTGGGGCCATCGGAGCCTTAGGGACAATCCTGGCATTTGCGTGCGGCGGCAAACCCTTCACCGTGATGCCGGTGGTTTTTGGTTGTGCTCCAGTCATCAACACGCTGACAACGCTCAGCCTGTCACGGATGCCATCATCGGCCCTCAGCCCATGGTTCTTGGCGGGAATTCTGATCGTTGGTGTCGGTGCGGCAACTGTCCTCATCTTCGGCCCCCGAGGGCAGGCCCGTCCTCAGGCAGCCAGTTGACCCCTCTGCTGGTTTCTTGCGCAGAATGCTGAGACGTTTCGGCGACGTTTTGGGGGATTGGTTTGACTGTGGGGGTGGTTCTGTGCTGGCTCCGTGAGCGGTGAACGTCTCGTCGCAACGCACTCGGCGGCGGGGTTTTTTGAAGAACCGCCAAGCGAGAGGTGTTTCGCCGATTGCGAATGCTCCTCGAGCGTTCACCACTCGCCTTCGCTTCGTCTGGTTAGCGGGGCGCGGGGACTGTGGCGGTGCTGTTTAGCTTCCGCGGGTGTTGCCAAACCAGTCGATGTGATGCCTTCGGCAAAAGCGAAAGCCATGCTTTTGGCAGGCCATGTGCAGCCAACGCTGCTTTTCGTCGAGAGCCCCAACTGCTGTTCCCTGAGGCATCAGGTACACATGCCGACTTTCTGGGGTGTTGGGCATAATGCCCAGGTCGCCAAGCCAAGCGATCGTTTCATCCAGATCGTCCGGTGTGTCAATTACGAATTTCAACTGGTAAGCAGCTGCCTGCATGAGCTGGCAGATGACCTCATCCCGCCGGCGGGTTTCTTCGTGGCGTATGTGCCATCGGCCATGCGAGGCATCAGGTGTTGATGAGGCAAGTTTTGGGCTTAGCGACATCAGGTCGACCGCTGGTGGACCCTCGGGAGGCAGGTGGGTAGCAGCAGTCTCAAGGGTGATGTGGTGGCCGGTGTCACGTAGCCGTTGACAGAGGTCATTGATCGACGCCGCAATCAGAGGTTCACCGCCGGTGATGACGACGTGGCTGCAGCCATAGCGTCGTACTTCAGCGGCAAGTTCGCTGATGTCCCTGTTGATTCCTTCCGGCTGCCAGGAGGTAAAGGGAGTGTCGCACCAGTGGCAGCGGAGGTTGCAGCCACTGGTGCGGACAAAGACGCTTGGCGTGCCAGCAAGTCGGCCCTCCCCCTGCAGCGACGCATAGACCTCAGCGACCTTCACGGCTGGGCGTCTCCTCGGGCGACGCAAACCGCGTCAGGCGGGGATCGGTTGCACTGGCGGCGGCAAACCCGGCGGCTCGGATCTGGCAGGAATCGCAGGTGCCACAGGGACGGCCATCTGCGGCAGGGTCGTAACAACTGGTGGTCAGCCCATAATCGACGCCCAGCCCAAGGCCCGTGCGAATGATGTCTGCCTTCGTCATCGAGACAAGCGGTGCGACGATTTCACAGGGATGCCCTTCAACGGCAGCCTTTGTGGCCAGGTTGGCCAGCCGCTGAAACGCGTCGAGAAACTCCGGTCGGCAATCCGGATAGCCGCTGTAATCGACGGCATTGACGCCGAGCACCAGCCGCTGGGCACCGCGAGCCTCAGCAAGGGCCAGGGCCAGGCTGAGAAAGACGGTATTGCGTGCCGGTACGTAGGTCACCGGAATACCCGAGGTGAGCGAACTGGCCGAGCGGTTCTTGGGAACCTCGATCGTGCTGTCGACAAGTGCACTGCCGCCAAAGGCGGCCAGGTCGATTGGGAGGATGATGTGATCCTGAATGCCGAGCGCGGCAGCCACCTCGCAGGCCGCTGCGATTTCGGCCCGATGCCGCTGCCCATAGTCGAGCGTCAACGCCGTCAGCGGCTGCCACTGATTCTGTGCCCAGGCGGCGGCAGTGGCAGAGTCAAGGCCGCCGGAGAGCAGGACAACGGCGGCGGCTTTCACGGAAGGGTCGTTCATGGCACAATCTCAATATGAATACAGCAACTCCAGCGCTCGCCGCACAACCGTCCCGCGATCTCCTTGAAACATTTCCAAATCAGTTTCCGGGACGCGACTACCTCATTGAGATCGTTTGCCCTGAGTTCACCTCAGTCTGCCCGAAAACGGGGCAGCCCGATTTTGGCACCCTCACGTTTCGCTACATCGCCGGGGAGCAATGCGTCGAACTCAAGAGCCTCAAATTGTACCTGCAGGCCTACCGGAACGCGGGCATCTTTTACGAAAACGTCAGCAATCGCATTGTCGATGACCTGGTGGCCGTCCTCAACCCTGTCCGGTTGACACTCGTCGCCGCGTTTACCCCGCGCGGAGGCATCTCGTCGAGGATCACCGTTTCACACCCGTCGGGTGAGCATCTGCCGGCTGCCTGTTAATCGGCTCCTTTCGCCGGCTCGATCCGTTCATCTTTCTTGGAAAGCAACTGTGATGGCTAAACAATCTCGACAGGTTCTTCTCTCCGCCCTCGCTGATGAATCGGCATTTCAGCTCACAGCGGTTGAGCAGTTCACTACGCTGGCAGCCCTTGGCCTTGAGTACTACAGCCTGCGGTTCATTGATGTCGGCAAGGGCATCAAGAATGTCATGGACCTGACGAAAAGCGAGATCCAAAAGGTACGGCACCTTGAAGATCAGTACGGGCTGAACGTGGCGTCGATCGCCTCGCCCATTGGCAAAGTCAAACTGGTCGATCGCGAAGATGGAACCAGCAATCGTTACGTCCCCTTCAAACGTTATCTTGCCAAGGACGTCGCGAAGGCCTGTGAACGCGCCCACGCCTTTGAGACCAAACTCATTCGCGGCTTTTCCTTCTACCAGCCACGAGACGAGCGGCCTGAAGACTATCTCGAGCAGGCTGTCGATCAGATTGGGCAGATTGCGGAAGCCTGCCATCGCTCAGACCTGACCTTTGGGTTGGAGGTTGAGGCCAATCTCGTTGGGCAGACAGGAGACCTGCTCGCCGAGATCCATCGCCGAGTCAATCACCCCGCACTGGTGTTGGTTTTTGATGCAGCCAATCTGATCGTGCAGGGCTTTTCCACAGCTCAGGTTTATCGGCAGTGGGAGGCGATGAAGCCCGGGCTTGGCTGGGTGCACATCAAGGACTATCGCAAGGTTTCCGCCGCTGCTCGCGGCCGGCATGTGGATGAAGACATGCTGGCCAACTTTGTGCCGGCTGATCAGGGGGCCGGCGGCCACGGCAAGATCCTCGCGGATCTTTATGAAATGCTGCCAGCACTCACCCGGCGGCTGAAACGGCGAGGCATTCCAGGTGTCTTCGTTGACCTTGAACCGCACGTTCGTGGCGGTGGGCAGTTTGGTGGCACGAGTGGCCCAGACGGAATGGGGATCGCTCTTCGTGGCCTGTGCCGTGTCCTCGATGCGGCCTCAATCGACTACCATCTAAGAGACTTCGCAGACTTGCTGGCAGCACGAGGGGTGACGGCCCGCTCGTGAGGCCCGCGTCGACGGGCCGTGCCACGTTGATCGAAAGAGACCAGTTCGATGGCTGAGACAACCGAGCCAGGGAGTTATTTCGTCGCGAACTACCCGCCGTTTCAACGGTGGAACAACGAGGCCGTGCCTGCTGTGCTGGCGGCGTTTGATAGCCCGCCGACCGATGTGCCACTCGGACTCTATCTGCATATCCCGTTCTGTCGCAAACGCTGCAAGTTCTGCTACTTTCGGGTGTATACCGATGTCGCCGCTGCCGATGTGGAACGCTACTCCCAGGCACTGGCTACGGAGGCACGGCTGGCGGCAGGCAGTCCGGCAGTGACCGGCCGCACGCTTCAGTATGTCTATTTCGGTGGTGGAACCCCGTCATTCCTGAGTGTGAGACAACTGGAACGACTCGTTGCCGGACTGCACGACAGCTTTGGCTGGGATGCGGCCGAAGAGGTGACGTTTGAGTGTGAGCCCGGCACCCTTTCCGAGCCAAAGGTTCAGGCCTTACGGCGGCTTGGCGTGACGCGGCTGTCACTGGGGGTTGAGAACTTTGATGACGCGATTTTGGAGGCGAATGGCAGGGCCCACCTGTCAGCGGAAATTGCTCGGGCCTGGGAATGGATCCGTGCAGCAGATTTTCCCAGTGTGAATGTCGACCTCATCGCTGGCATGGTTGGGGAGACGACCGAGTCGTGGCAACGAACAGTCGAGAAGGCCCTCGAACTAGAGCCCGACAGTGTCACGATCTATCAAATGGAGCTGCCCTTCAATACTGTCTTCGTAAAAGACAGCACGGCTGGCGGTGAACCGACGCCAGTCGCAGACTGGCCTGCCAAGCGAGCCTGGGTTGACTGGGCGTTTAATCGCTTCTGTGCAGCCGGATATGCCGTGTCGAGTGGCTACACACTGGTGAAAGATTCTCAGCGTGTACAGTTTCGCTATCGCGATATGCTCTGGGAGGGGAGCGATTTAATTGCCCTTGGCGTGGCCAGTTTCGGGCACCTCTCGGGCGTGCACTATCAGAATAAAACCCATTGGGACGACTATCTGGCTGATGTTGAGGCCGGTCGATTACCAGTCCAGCGTGGGCTGGCAGCCAGCCCGCGGGAACGCCTCATTCGTGAACTTGTGCTGAGTCTCAAGCGAGGAAGCATCGATCCCTCTCGGCTGTTGGCCAAGTTTGGGGTTGATCCAGTCGCGGAGTGGGGAACTGTCTGGAACGAACTTGCTGCTCAGGGATTCCTCGAACCGCTTGCTGGTGACGGTGTCCCCCGGCTGACGCGTCGCGGACTTTTGCAGGTCGACTCACTTTTGCCCCGTTTTTTTGAGCAAGAGTCGACCGTCTGACCCTTTAAGTATGTGGAATCCCCTATCCGGGGGTTTTGGCTGTCCGGAGTTTGCCTGTCCGGGCCGGTTTTGCATGCGTTAGGTTTTTCTTGGCCCTGCGGTTAGACGATAAGTTTGAGGCGATTCTGCACTTGAGGACCTCTACCATGCGTTCAGCCGTTGATTCCCCAGTGGCACCCCATCTGTCGGACGGGGCAGCTGTCACAGAACGAATTCCCGAGACAAAAGCAGTCCGGGAGCGGCTGAGGGCATTGGCGGCTGATTTGGTCGCCTCTTGGTCGGGACAGGGGCCGCCTGCTCAGATCAAGTCCGCGACGGGGCTCCGGCGTCAGGCAGAGGAAATTGTCCGTCGCGGGCAGGCCGATCAGGCAGTCGTCGGCTGGACCATGGTGGCAATTCTTTCGGAGTTCTGGAGGCAGAAAATTGCCTCAGCTGCGGCAGGACGCCGGTTGCTCCTGCTCCCCGATTGCCCCCACGCCTCAGCAAAGCCCGACGCCGCTACGACGCCGCAGGTCTGTGGCCCAGGCTGCGGCATCGGCACGATCTGGTCGGCGGCCCATGACAGTGGATGGGTGGTTGAATCGACGACCCAGGCGGTCGCAGCCATCGGCGGACTGCTGACAGGTCAGTATCAGGGCATTCTCGGGGTTGCCAGGCTGCACGATCTGGAAAAAGCCTTTGCCATGCTGCCGGCCTTCTCCCTCCCTGTCGCGGCGGTGCCGTATAGGGAATTGGCAGCATCGTCCCACGCAGATTCTTGCGCGGCCACGCTGGCTGGTGCGGGGATCGACGTGGAATGGGTGCTTGGCTTGCTCGGCGTTGCCGGTGGTAGTTCTGGGCCGGTTGGTGATTACCTGCCGCTGCTTCGTGAGGCCTCTGAACTGTTTCAGGCCGAGGCGATTGCCGCTTTGGGGCAGCAGCATGGCCTTGGTGCCGGGTTTGGGAAATCTTTTCGCGACGCAGGCAGGAACGGGCGGCCCGATCCACTTCAGGTCACGGCGGGGCTGGCAGGGGAATTTCTTGGCCGTGGCGGCAAGTTTCTGCGGCCTTTCGTGACGCTGGCAGCCTTCGATGCAGTTCGGACTGATGTGGCTGAAAATCAGCCCGGCGACCAGTTGCACGAGCCTGTCTCACGCGATGATGCGCGTGCAGCTGCGGTTGCCATCGAGGTATTTCACAAGGCCTCACTGGTCCATGACGATATCGAAGACGATGATCAGGTTCGCTACGGCCTGCCGACCGTTCACGTTGAACAGGGCGTTCCAGCAGCAGTCAATATTGGCGATTACCTGCTCGGTGCAGGCTATCGGCTTATTGCAGGGCTCGGTGGTGGCCAGGGCCTTCACCGGGATCTGCTGGCGATTTTGTCTGACGCCCATCTGCGTCTCGCGCAGGGCCAGGGGGCTGAACTCTGGTGGCGTGACGCTGCCGATAAACGTCTGACACCTGAGGAGTCACTGGCAATTTATGGACTGAAGACCTCACCTGCATTCGAGGCCGCTGTTGCCATGGGCATTCGGCTCGCTGGAGTTGAGCCCCAAGAGGCGGTGGATGTCGGGCGGTATGCCCTCCATGTAGGCACTGGCTTTCAGGTCCTCAATGACCTCAAAGACTGGCAGGGTGACCTCGAAAATGACCGGCAGGCCGCCGGCGATCTGCTGGGTGGAAGGCCAACAGTGATGTGGGCGATTGCCCGCGAACACCTTGCTTCTGAGGATCGGCAGTTGCTTGAGCAAATCGGCCGAGAGGCTACCGCAGCCGGAGCGACGGCCAGCGGCCACTCCGAGGCTATTCAAGTCGCCCGCCGGCTGTATGAAAAAGCGGGCCTGTTTGCCCGGGCGGCTGACATCGTTGCCCAGCAGCGAGAGGCGGCGACCGCCGCCATTAACCGGTGCCGGTACCCGCGACTCCGCGAGGTACTCGAATTCCTGCTCGATTTGGCCGTCCCAGAGCAGGCAGTCGACGACCTGCGGGAGAATGGCCAGAAGTCAACGTCCTGATAGGCGGGTTTCCTGACTGAGTGCTGGGCTGGCATACTCAGGATATGTGTGCTGTTACCCACCCGCCTACCGAGAGTCCCTGCCAGCGGGCTGCCGCGTTGATCGCTGAGTTTGCCGCGTGCGATTCCTTTGGCAGCTGCCATGCCTGTGAGCCAGCCGACGTCCCGCAGCCGTTTCGGCAGCTGCTTGATCATCAGGCGCACATGACAGTGACGATGGAGGCATTCCACGGTGAGGCCGTATCGCTAGAGGTCCTTGCAGTGGCCGAGAACACACCGGGTCCACTGCATCCCTTCGCCTACAGCCGTGAAATCCTCTTGCGGTGTGGCCGCGTGAATCCGGAGTTATTCCCGCAAGCGCAAGCCGGTGGAGTTCCATCAGCCGACTGGATTGTGCAGTACGGCATTGTTGGCATTGCCTTGGAGCGTCTCCCTCAGGCAGTCGCCGACGCAATTCGGGAAGCATCAACGCCACTCGGCCTAATTCTCATTGAAGCCGGCCTGCATCGGCGGGTTCATGATGTGGCGTTAGTCAACATCGAACCGGGGCCCCATTTGAAGCAGATTCTGACGGGGAACCCGTCTGCCCAGATGCCCAGTATCTATGGCCGGGTTGCGACCATCGCCCTGGTGGGTTGAGCCTCAGGTGGATTTCCCGGGGGATACTCGCCCGAGCCTTTCGGGAGTTTGCGGGCCCCTGGGCATGACCGGTAAAAAAAGTTGCGGCAGCGGCTGGGCGGGGGCTGGGAAAAACACGGAAACTGGCAGTTTGCGGCGTTTTTGTTGATGTTGACTCCCTGCGTAAGATGCCAGTACAGTCCGGCATCTGGCAAGGATGGCAGATGGGGAAGGCCCTGCGGGCACGTTCGCGGGGACCCCGGTCCCCCAGTTGTCCTTGTCGGATGGAGCCTGGGTTGTTTTCCCCGAGATGGAATGCGGGGAAGCCTGGGGCATCGTCCGGTGGCTCGTTGCCGGGTGGTGTTTCGATCGGAACTCCGATCGATGGCAATCAGGAGGCCTTAGACAACGGAAGAAGCGTCATGGGAGATGCTGTCAGCCGTTGTTGTTTTTACTAGCTGAACCACGGCTAGGGAGAGGGTGGTAAGCAGATGCAGAAGACTGTGTATACGACCGGCGAAGCGGCCAAGATCTGCAAGGTCAGCCAGCAGACAATCATTCGCTGCTTCGACTCTGGGCAGCTCAAAGGGTTTCGGGTTCCGGGCAGTCGCTTCCGGAGAATTCCCCGCGATCAGCTGTATTTATTCATGCGTGACAACGGCATTCCGACCGATGCGCTCGAGAGTGGCCGGCGGAAGATTCTCGTTGTGGACGACGATCAGGATCTCGTCGAACTGATCACCGATGTTCTCGAGCGGGATGGCCGGTTCGAAACCCGGAGCGTCAACAATGGTTTTGATGCTGGCATGATGGTGAAGGATTACCGTCCCGATCTCATCGTGCTTGATGTCATGCTCCCCGATATCAACGGCAAAGAAGTCTGCCAACGGGTGCGAAGTGACTCGAGCATGGACGATGTGCGGATCATCTGCATTTCCGGCATGTGCGAGCCCGACAAGATCGAAGACCTCAAAGCTTCAGGGGCCAATGAGTTCCTGCAGAAGCCATTCGAGGCGGATGTTCTCGTCGACAGAATCTGCACCCTGCTCGATATCGAAACGGCTCCGGCTGCGTCCTGAGATGAGTCCGGCTGCAGCATGGCTGCTCCTGGACTCACCGTCCGGTCGGCACCTGTCACTACCGGTCCCGCGTCGGGCCCTTGGGGGCCTGACGCGGGCCGTGTCGTTCGTGCTTCGGCGAATGGCAGTCGACCGCGATGCGGCCCTCGCCCAAGAGGTGGAGGATCGGGCCGACTGGGAGGACGTCTGCTGGCAGGCCTGTGCGACTGATCCTGCCATGGCGATCTGGATGGTGGCCGAAAGCCACCGACAGGCAGTCGAGGCAGCCCAGGCTGGACAGGCTGATGGCGAATCGTCCCTGCATCGCTGGCTGGAGCGGCTGCGAAACGCCTTGGTGCTGCCACTCTCGCCGCAGCCACTCGGCCGACTGGGGGCGGCGGCAACTGTGCCTGAAACCTGGTGGCATGAGCTGGTCGGTGGTGGTCTGACAGACCAGCCTTCCCGTCTGATCGCGGCTGAACTGGCACGGCAGTGGTGGGAATGTCTCGACGAGTGTCCGGCCACTGAGCAAGCCGACCCGTCAGCCGCCCGCTTTCCACTAGATGGAGCCGATGATGAGCAGGTGCTGATTCTCGACAGTCTGTTTTTGGCGGCAGGTGCTGTCGGCAGACTTCTTGCCGGGTATGACAGCCGAGTGGCTGCCGCGCGGCTCGAGGCAATTCGTGAATTAGCGTACGGTGCCGGCCATGAGATTAATAACCCGCTGGCGAATATCGCCGCCCGCGGGCAGGCCCTGTTGCTCGACGAGACCGACCCGGAAAGGCGCCGGCGGCTGGCGACGATTGTCGATCAGGCGTTTCGTGGCCGCGATATGATCGGCGGGCTGATGATTTTTGCCCGACCGCCACGCCCCAGCCCCACAAGCGTCGATATCGCTGCGGTGCTCGAACCTCTGACCCAGTCGCTTCAAGCGACAGCCACAGAACGCGGCGTGCGGCTTGCCTTCAACCCGCCGCAGACCCCGATCATCGTGCGGATTGACAGAGGGCAGATCGAGGAATCACTGCGGGGCATTTTGCTCAATGCGATCGAGGCAATTTCGGGTGGCGGAACAGTAACGATCAAAGCGGCGGTCAGCGAAGATCCGACCACGCCAGGCTGCCTCGTATCGATTGTGGATAACGGGATCGGAATGAATCGAGAAACAGTGGAGCGAATTTTTGATCCATTCTTCAGTGGCAGGGAGGCCGGACGCGGTGTTGGGCTCGGACTTTCCAAGGCGTTGCGACTCATCGAGGGAAACGACGGGAAGTTAACCGTGAAGTCCCGTCCGCGTCAGGGAACAACTGTTTCGGTGGGGATCCCACTAGCAACCAGGCCGTAAAGGTACCGCATCTCGCCTATCTTCCGGCGGATGCCGCTGCCGAGTGAATGCGTCGAGAAAAGACCGTTTTTTCAGGCTGTTTGAACTTGTCGGGAATCGCCTGCGTTCTCTATTCTTCGCCATCGACGTTGTCAGTGGTTGTCACTCGAAGGAGCGAGTGGCTGGTGCCTGACGCGATCTAGATTGTCTCAGCATGGAAGCGTCTATGAGCCTCTCGAGTTTTTCCGCAACAACCGCCGTCACCGAGCAGCCAGTTCTTGAGCCTGCCACGGTCGATCGGCGCTCTTCCCGGCTCCGAGAATACGCCGGCAGTCAGCCGCGATCCCTCCCCGCGTTTTCGCATGCGGCGGAACACCCGCTGCGTACTGCTGGTCTGGTTGATCTGGCCGTGGAGCAGACGGTGGGCTGGTTTCTTTCTCAGCAATATTCAGATGGGCATTGGCGTGGTCCCCTCGAAGGGGACACGATTCTGGAGAGTGAATATCTGCTGATCTGCGGCTGGGCCGGTCGGCTTGACGGGGATGAGATCGCAGGCTGCGGTGAGCGGATTCTGCAGGAGCAGTTACCCGGTGGTGGCTGGGCGATCTATCCCGGCGGTGAGGTCGACCCGAGTGCCAGCGTGAAGGCCTATCTGGCCTTGAAGATGCTCGGCTACGATGCAGAGAGTGAGCCCCTCAAGCGGGCCCGGCAGGCGATTGCCGATGCCGGCGGGCCTTGGGCTGTCAACAGTTTCACAAGGTTCTATCTCGCACTTCTGGGACAGATCTCCTATGCGGCCTGCCCAGCCGTTCCGCCTGAGATGATCCTGCTTCCCGACTGGTTTCCGATCAGTCTGCATCGGGTTTCAGCCTGGTCCCGCACTATGATCGTGCCGCTGTCACTGATCTGGGCCTTCAAGCCTGTGCGGAAGTTGCCGCCCGACCGCGGAATCAGCGAACTCTTCGAGGGTCTACCTCACCCAAACCATGTGCCGCCCATTGGTGCGAATGATGGCTGGTCGAGATTTTTCCGTGGACTCGATCGGATACTCAAGGTTGCTGACGGGCTTGGCCTGCGGCCGCTGCGGCGGCGGGCTGTTACGGCCTGTCGTCGCTGGATGCTGGAGCGATTCACGGCCAGTGACGGGCTCGGCGCAATCTTTCCACCGATCGTTTGGAGCATCGTTGCGTTACGGGCCGTTGGCTGCGAGGAAGATTCCCCTGAACTGGTGGAGTGCTGGAAGCAACTCGACGGCCTCATCGAACGACCCGACGATGGTACCACCCGAATTGAACCCTGTCGTTCTCCAGTCTGGGACACTGCCATCGTTCTGCGGGGCATGGCGGCGGCAACACCAGCAGAGCCTCGTTCGGAGGCGGCGATGGCCGCAGCCGCCGACTGGCTGCTGGAACGCGAGATTCGCTTCGCTGGCGACTGGTCTAGACGGGTGTCAGCGGAGCCCTCGGGCTGGTGTTTCGAGTATGCCAACCGCCACTACCCAGATGTTGATGACACCGCCATGGTGCTGCTCGCGTTGGCCGATTGGCAGCGTTCGCGGGCGAAATCACGACAGCTGTGGGTTGCCCCCCGACGCCAGCGTATCCAGCAGGCTGTGCAGCGGGCACGGCATTGGCTGATGGCCATGCAGAATACCGACGGCGGCTGGGGTGCCTTTGATCGTGACAACAACCACGAACTTCTCTGCAAGGTGCCTTTTGCTGATCACAACGCGATGATCGACCCGAGTTCGCCCGATCTTGCCGGCCGGGTGTTGGAAGCATTCGGGGGGATCGGGATGGGAGTTGGTGATCCCGTGGTCGATCGAGGGATCACCTATCTGCGAAACACGCAGGAGCCAGACGGCAGCTGGTTTGGTCGCTGGGGTGTCAATTACATCTACGGAACCTGGCAGGCGGTAGAAGGCCTGCGAGCCGTCGGCGTGCCGACAGATGATCCGATGGTGGTCGCGGCAGCCCGTTGGCTTGAAGACAAGCAGCAGGCAACCGGCGGCTGGGGAGAGACCCCGGCTAGCTACGCCGAGCCGGCCCTAGCCGGTCGGGGCGAGCCGACAGCATCGCAGACGGCCTGGGCGGTGGCGGGGTTGGTTGCGGCGGGCCGTCACGACTCGGTTGCGGCCCGGCGTGGCGTCCAGTGGTTGGTCACAACGCAGCGATCCGATGGTGACTGGGATGAGACAGCGTTTACGGGCACCGGCTTCCCCCGAGTGTTTTATCTGCGTTACCACTACTATCGAGTTTCTTTTCCGCTGATCACGCTGGCGAAATGGCGGACGGCCATGGCAGCTCATGCTCCCGCGCAGGCTGCGGCAGCTGAAAAAACATTGGAGGGACGGGTGGCATGAGTGTTCCAGTGGGACAGATGATGTCGGTCTTGCGGCATGTGGCCGTTCAGCGACTGCGGGGAAACCAGCGGTATCCGTTGGTGCTGATGCTTGAGCCGCTCTTTCGCTGCAATCTTGCCTGTGCCGGCTGCGGCAAAATCCAACATCCTGCCGAGGTGCTCAGACGGCACCTTTCGCCGGCCGAGTGCTTTCAGGCGGTTGATGAGTGTGGCGCGCCGATTGTGGCGATTCCCGGCGGTGAACCCCTGCTCCACCCGCAGATTGAGGAGATCATTGCCGGCATCGTTGCCCGGAAGAAGTACCTCTATGTCTGTACCAACGCCATCAAGCTCGAAGAGATGCTGCCCCGGTTTACACCGTCAAAATACCTGGCGTTCTCCATTCACCTCGATGGCCTTCAGCGAGAGCACGACGCGTCTGTCTGTCGCGAGGGCGTGTACGAGATGGCGGTTGCAGCAATCCGGGCAGCCCGCCGAGCGGGGTTTCGGGTGACGACCAACTCGACCCTTTTTGCTGATGCCGAACCTGAACGCTGCCGAGAGTTTTTTGACGAGGTGATGGCCCTCGGTGTCGAGGGCATGATGGTCTCGCCCGGCTATTCGTACGAGAAGGCACCTGATCAGCAAAACTTTCTGTCGCGTGAGCGAAGTCATGGGCTCTTTCGCTCGATTCTGCATCAGGCGGGCCGACGCTGGCGGTTCAATCAGTCACCTGTCTTCCTCGAATTTCTCAAAGGGAACTGGGATCTTGAGTGCCGACCATGGGGCACGCCCTCGTACAGTCTGTTCGGCTGGCAGAAGCCCTGCTATCTGCTCGATGACGGCTATGCAGAGAGTTTTGCCGAATTAATGGAGACCACCGATTGGGAGGCATATGGCAGGGCAAGCGGGAATCCGAAGTGCCAGCAGTGCATGGCCCACTGCGGGTACGAGCCTGCGGCGGTCGAGGCAACGTTTGGCTCGTGGCAGGGCTTTTTGCGGACTGTCTGGCTAACGGTTTTCGGACCACCGCAGGAATCCGCGGCACCCGTCCGGCCGCCAGTCGTGCGGCCTGCGGCATCTCCCCTGCTGCCAATCATTGAGCCTGAGCCGATCCCCGCAGAACGAGTTGCCTAACCCTCGACAGGGTTTAGGCCTGGCTGCGAATCCGCCGCCGGGCCTCAAAGGCGGCACCGCGGGCACCGGCGGTGTCACCATTTGGCATGATCTTCAGAGGAATTTCGCGCTGTTCTTCACGTTGGGCAGGGAATCCCTGGCGAATCTCGTCGAGAAACCATTGCTGGAATGAGGCAGCGGCCTCGATTGCACCACCGCCGACGATGAGAGCGTCGGGATCAAAAACATTGATCATCTGGTCAAAGAAGAGGCCGAGCGCTCGAGCCTGCACTCGAAAAATCGCCTGGCAAAGCTCATCGCCTTCGGCTGCCAGACCACGAACGCGAGTGGCTGCCTTCCCAGGATCAAGAGTGGCGAGAAGATGGTCGGGCTGGGATTTCAAGAAATGGGGCAGCAGCGTCTGGCGGATGGCGGTCAGGGAACAGAGCGATTCGAGGTCGCCGCGGCGGCCACAGTTGCACCGTGGGTCAAGGCCTGCCAGGTCGGGTAGACTGTCGATAAGGGTGGCAACGGGAATGAGGACGTGGCCTAATTCTCCACCAAAGCCACGACTACCGGCGATCACCCGCCCTTGTTCGATCACGCCACCGCCCAGCCCAGTGCCGATGATCGCTGAGACGCTGCTGCGTCCTGGTTCGTCGCCAAAGATGGCGGCATGGCCCCAAACGGCGGCGGCATTGCCGTCATTGAGGTAGTGCACGGGCAGGCCAAGCGACTGCTCCAGTTCTCCACGGATATCAAAGCCGGCCCAGTCGGGATGGACAAAGTTTGTCGAACCGCGTTGGCTCAGGACACCTGCAGCAGTAGCGGGTCCTGGTGTATCAAGCCCGATTGCCACGATGTCCTCGGCTGAGACCCCAGCCTGGGCAACCGCTACCTGGAGGGCTTCGGCGATTTGACGGAGGCAAACCGCTGGTCCTTCCACGCTGCGGGCAGGGTGTTCACAGAGCCCATCGATCAGAAAGGTTCCGTTGGCGTCGAGGATGGTGACGTTGACGGCGGTGCCACCAAGATCAATGCCAGCGATAAATGGCGGGACGCCCGCGGGTACTGGAGTGCTTGTCAACGATATGGTCCCAGTCACAGACCTGCTCTTTCAGTGGCCCTGGGGAGGCAGGCCGACTCCCCCTGGCAAGAAGCCATCGGTTCGTCAGCCAGCAGCAGCCAACTCTCGTCTGACACGTCCGGTTATCGCCTGCAGCCCGCGGCTCCGCATCATGCCGAGCACCTCGGTAAGACCAATTCGTTCAAGGAGATCATCGGGAAGGTCTCCTGCCTCAGCCTGCGGGCGATCAGCAACCGCTTCGGCCAGCATTGAGACAAACCCCTTGACGGTCGGTGCTTCTTCGGCCACCGAGGCGATGAGCGTCATGCCGCCAGAGCTGATTTCGGGCCAGAGGAAGACCGGCGTCTGGCATTCGTGAACGCGGCCTGCATCCTGCTCCTTCAGCGCCTGATAGGGGGCCGGAAGCGGAGGAAGGCGATTGGCAAAATCAATGAGCAATTCAAGCTTCTCCCGGCCGTCGAGATCAGCGAACTCATCAACAATGCGGTCAATTCGATCGGTTACCGTCTCCATCAGACACGGACCTCCTGGGCGGTCTGCATCAGGTTCCGGCTGGCGTCTCGCCACTTGCGGAGGGCTGCCCGCCCTTGACGATTGGGACGCCAACACTGTTGCCCCACTCCAGCCACGAGCCATCGTAGTTACGGACATTGCCGAAAC
This sequence comes from Planctomycetia bacterium, assembly GCA_009919445.1. Taxonomy (GTDB): domain Bacteria; phylum Planctomycetota; class Planctomycetia; order Pirellulales; family UBA1268; genus UBA1268. Next base: position 484 of record RGBY01000026.1, on the reverse strand, counting down.
CGAGCAGGTATTTCAGGACAAACCAGGTCAAGCTCGAACGCTCGCCGATACGACAGTAGGCAATCGTAGGAGAGCGACGCTTCAGGTTGTGGGTCTTGCAGTAGAGCTTCTCAAGTTCTTTGGCTGACTTGAACGTACCGTCTTCGTTGACCGAAAGTGGCCAGGGAATGTTGACCGCACCGGGAATGTGGCCGCCACGAACAGCGCCCTCGTTCGGATACTCCGGCATGTGCAGCCGCTCACCGCGATATTCCTCGGGGCTGCGGACATCCACCAGATTTTTGCCTGCCTTCTGGTGTTTCAGGACGTCATCCCGCAGGGCCCGTACCGACTTGTCTTGCTCAGGGGCGGTGTAACTGGTCGGCGGATAGGAAACTCGTTCGGATGACCAACTGCGGCCATCGAGTTGCCACTTTTTGCGGCCCCCGTCCATGATCTTGCATCGCTCGTGACCGTAGAGTTTGAAGACCCAAAAGGCGTAGCA
>RGBY01000250.1 GCA_009919445.1 Planctomycetia bacterium | reverse complement strand
ACTGCAGACATGGCGGCCTTGGTCAGCTTCTCACTGAGTTGTGGCCAGAGTTCTTCACCCTTGGCAGTTAACGCGGCTTGAAGCGTCTGCTCGTTGATTTGAGTCTGAATCTTTTTGAACAGCCTGAGACCAAAAGCAGCCATCATCACAATCAGTAGGATGGAACCGCCGAGTACAACTAATCGTCCAGTTTTTTGGGTGCGATTGATGGTGTCGAGTTGGGTTTCGATACGATCGATGGCTTGCGAGAGTTCCTGCGAGTCAACGGATGATTCGGGTGTGTTTTCTGACATTGGCTTGCCCTTGTCCGGTTTCTTGAAAAGGCGATTAACAGCGGAAGATGAGAGACGATTACCGGGTCGGTTCGTTCAGCGGATGAACAGGTGAGATACACTCTCGTCCAGCCCACTGACTCACGGAAAATCCGACAGATTAATAAGAGAATCTGACGGACCTGCACCTCCCCGGCGACCCGTTTCTACTTCGCTAAAAACTAAATGTCAAATAAGCCACAAAAACCTAATAGATCTGAAGGATTTGCCTTTGTCAGCCAACTAACGCCCAGTGCAGTGGGGGCGCTCGCAGTGATTGGCCTAGCCGGAACCAACACCATCTCGATTTTGGAACGAAATTTTTCTGCCGCAGGGGGTGGCCCCCTCGCGGGAATGGTGGGCGGTGGGCTTGCCGCTGGCACCTGGCGGCATTGCCGCGTCAAAAACTCGCAGGACGAGGAGCAGCCCACGCACCTGGATCAGCAAGAGCCTGTGGTACTTGTGCGGCGTGCCGCCGATCGCTGGGAGATTCATGCCCACGGTGGTCAGGCCGTGGTGCGGTCGATCATTGCTGGCTTAGTCGATGCCGGAGCGACGGAAGTGCCTTGGGGAGACTGGCTTCCGACGGCAGACGGTTCAGAGCCGTCGCTTGCGGCCCGAATGGCGGCAGCCGGTGGCTGGCGGGCAGCGCAGATTCTCTCACGGCAGCAAGCAGGTGCTTTTGAGAAGGACATCAGCAGGGCGACCGAACTTCTTGAATCACAGCAGCCAGACTCAACTCGCGAGGCAGTATCAATTCTTGGCCGGCTTCAACGGTCGTCCCGAGTGGGTCTGCAACTCCCCAGACCCTGGCGAGTCGTTCTGGTCGGGCCGGTCAATGCGGGGAAGAGTAGCCTCGTCAATGCCTTGGCGGGCTACAGTCGCAGCCTCGTTTCTCCGTTGGCTGGAACAACCCGTGATCTCCTCGATACTCGGCTGTTGCTGGACGGCTGGGAGATCGATTTGACCGATACCGCTGGCCTGCGGGAGGTTCCTGAAGAATCAGTGCCCAATCGGGTGGAGCAGGCTGGGATAGCAAAAGCAAAGGCAGCACTCGAAACAGCAGATTTGATTCTTGAGGTTCGGTCAGCAACACAATGCCGTCTCCAGCCTGCAGGTGTCCTGAGGCAACCTGAGGTCTCAAGGCCGCAGCGGTTGCTGGTTTGGTCGAAAGCTGATCTTTGGGCTTACTCTGATTGGCCAAGGGAGGCATCTGCCGAAGAGAGCGTGGTCACTTCTGCCGTGACAGGAGAGGGAGTTGAGTCCCTCGCCCAGCGGATTGTCGACATCCTCGTGCCGGAGGCGAAGCCAGATGATGAGTGCCTGGCCCATGGGGTGCCACTGACACCTCAGCAGCTTGAGCAGGTGGTCGCCTTACAGCAGAGGCTTGATTGTCAGGTGTTTCCTGAGTGACTGCGGATGACCAGTTTGATGGGTACTTCAGTGAACGGCGCCTCCTTGCGAAGTGCTGCCAGCAGGTACCGTTTGTAGGGTGCTGTCAGGCTTTTCGGGCAGCTTGTTGACAGCATGATCGTTGGCGGGGCTGTTGCGATTTGTGTCGCGAAGTAGATTCGCACCGGTCGCCCTCGCCGGTCAGCGGGCGGCTTGTTGGCTTGGGTGGCCGCATGAATGATTGTGTTGAGAGCCGCTGTTGGAACCCGTGCCTGGCTTTGTCGAAACAGTCGCTGGGCCGTGTCAATTGCGGCCTTGACGTTCCGGCCCGTGCGAGCTGTGACAAAAACTACTGGTGCCCAGGGCATTGAGCGGAACGTGTCTCGCAGGTACTGAGCCCACTCACTCCGCTCGACGTCGCCGGCGTAAAGGTCCCACTTGTTGACAACGAGGAGAACGGGCTTCTGCTGTTCAACAATTGACTCAATCAGTTGTTTGTCGACCTTGCCAACGGGTTCTGACGCATCGAAGAGCATTAAGACGACATCGGCTCGTCGAATACTCCGTTCGGCACGATGGGTTGAGTAGAAATCAATGTCGCTTTTTCGGCTCTTGGCCCGACGCAATCCGGGCGTGTCGATGGCAAGAAAGGTGTGGCCGTCCACTTCAAAGCGGACATCAATGCTGTCACGGGTCGTGCCTGCTACCGGGCTGGCGATGACCCTGTCTTCTTTAGCCAGGGCGTTCACGAAGGTGCTCTTGCCAACATTGCGACGGCCGACGATGGCGACCTTCATTTCAGGTAGCGAGGCCTCGGCGGAGGCATCGTTGGCGGCCGGCAGTCGTTGGAGGATAGCCTCGACGAGTTCCGTGCGATGACGGTTTTGCTTGGTGCTTGTAATCAGCGGTTCACCAAAGCCGAGAGAATCAAATTCATGAGCCAGCACATCAAATTTTTCATCGTCGGCTTTGTTGGCGACAAGCAGCACCTGAGCCCCCGCCTGCCGCAGGCGGCCGGCCACCTCTGCATCAGCAGGAAGGAGCCCCGCGCGGATGTCGACAACAAAGACCACTGTTCCAGCAGTGACTAGCCCCGCTTCAATTTGCATGTCGATTTGCTCGGTGAGGCCGTCCGGGTCGTCAAAACCCATGCCTCCAGTGTCGACCAGGTCGACCACCCGGCCCTCGAGATCGAGTCGCTGAACCAGGCGGTCGCGGGTGACACCGGCAGTTGGGTCCTCGATTGCGATACGACGCTGGGAGAGCCAGTTGAAGAGGCTCGACTTGCCGACGTTTGGCCTGCCAACAATGACGACCTGCGGAATGGTGCTTGACATGTTCGGCAGCCGAGGGAGAACGAGAGTGAGTGGGGCTGGACGACTGCCTGTGACGGTTCACGACCCGAGCACGGCAGCCACTGTCTGCGGGGAAATCTCTTGAATAATACCCCGCTCTGTGATGATTGCCGTGATGAGGCTGGCTGGCGTTACATCAAAGGCTGGGTTGAAGGCCTCGGCTCCGGCGGGAGCGGCCTGCACCCCCAGCGGTGTGAGCACCTCGGCGGCCGCCCGCTCCTCAATTGGAATAGCGGCACCCGTCGCCAGGGAGAGGTCAAACGTGCTGGAGGGGGCCGCCACAAAAAAAGGAACGCCGTGAGCCCGGGCGGCCACTGCGAGGCCGTAGGTGCCAATTTTGTTAGCCGTGTCGCCGTTTGCAGTGATCCGATCAGCACCAACGATGCAGCAGCCAATGGTGCCTGTTTTCAGCAGATGGGCCGCAGCGGAGTCGACGAGCACGGTCACGGGAATTTCTCGCTGGATGAGTTCCCAAGCAGTCAGCCGCGAACCCTGAAGAAGGGGACGGGTTTCGTCTGCAAAGACCCGAAAGCATCGAGAAGTCGTAGCAACCGATCGACCGCCCACTGGAGATTCACGGCCGTTGGCCGCGCTGTGGCCAAATGCTCGGCCTGTTTCCGAATATGGGCGACGGCTGCCGCGGCCGCCAGGCCCTGCTGCCGGGCCTCCATGGTTGCAAGGACCATCCCGTAGCCGCCGGCAATGCCAATGGCTGGGGCCCCACGAACCCGCAGCATCTTGATTGCCTCAATTACACTGGCGACATCCCGGCACTGCCGATGGCTGGTGTTGGTAGGCAGCAGGGTCTGATC
>RGBY01000249.1 GCA_009919445.1 Planctomycetia bacterium | reverse complement strand
TTCGCCTCCTCCAAAACCAGTTTCTCCAGTTGCGGCAGCCATGAGCTTGGGCTGCCACGAGCCGTCATCGGCCTGGGCCTCGGCCAACCAGCCCATCGCTGCCTGGATCGCCTTTTCGGCTTCCGGTGTCACGCCATAGAGATCACCGAGCAGACGCTTGGCCTCAGCGGTGCTCCGGCCGGCCACGCCCCCCCGCCGCAGCCGCGGCGTTGCAGCCATGGCATCAAGAACTGCAGTGGGCAGCCTGCCCGGCTCAAGCGTCTTGTCAACAATCCTGACGACGAGGAGCCCTGCTGCCTCAAGATGGTCGGCCGTTGCCTCAAGGGCAATCAGGTAAAGTCCCGGCCGCGTCTCCTCATCAGCAGACACCTTCAGCCGGCAGTTCTCGGTGCCCGTATGCACGTGGGCATCCGCCACGGTGATGCCCTCCGGCAATCGCATTGCCCTGACATCGATTGCCCCGTTGAATCGCTCCGGAACCAATTGCACACCGGTCAACGCACCGATGCCTCCGGTCACCAGCCTGCTCAAAGACTCGAGGCTATCCCGCTGCACGGGCAACTCGACCTCTTGGGTTGCACCAGGCTGCAGGCATGCCAGCGGCGTCCCCGGAAGCACAAACGGATGCCGTGTCACAATCAGCGTTACGGGCACCGAGACCTCCCGGCCAAAAATTGTCGTTTTTACCACCGACGTAAACCGGCCCTCGGGGGCATCCTCCGCAATTTCGATATGGACCGGAACACTTGCTTCCTCAACTGGCTTTTTGGGGAGGCTGCAATCAATGCCGGTTGCCACCTCAAGCAGCTCAAGCTCAATCGGCTCTGCGTATCCATTTCGCTCAATGGGAACAACGAGATCAAAGGTATTCCCCGGCTGTAAGAAAACCGGACTCGGCTCAACAAATGCTGGCCGGAGCACCTTGGGCAATTCGAGCGTGAAGGGCTGCTTAAGCGTTTCACCTGACATGGTGAGAAAAACAGTGATCTGCTTTGTCAACTCCTTATCGCCAAGAGCCGAGGTGCCAACAAGCTCGATCTCAACCTCAGACTGTCCGTCTGGCATCTGGGCGGGAACCGTTTCCTCGATCCCTCGCGGAAGGTCAGACAGGCTGATGTCGATTGCTCCCTCATTGCCATTCCGGGCGAGCCGCAGCGGAATCTTGACGGTCTCCATTGGCCGAAGCGTCACTGTCTCAATGGGCTCAATCGTGATGGCTTCAACACGCGGAACACCGAGGTGCTCGATTTCATCAGGCAGCCGGTCGGCATAACAGCCGGCCAGGCTCGCCACCAGAAGGACAGAACCGATCACCACCCAGGGCGTCCTGTCGTGTTGCTGCCTCTCAGTGGCTGTCATTTCCGATCCTTTCCAAAGACGTAGCTTTATTTTCCGCATTGCTGGACAGATTACACCAGCAACGGCTTGTTGCACCGGTAACGGCTTGCCTGTCGAATTTCCTTGATCCTCCTCCTATTCTTGTCGAAACAGGCTTCGAAGACCAACCACTGAGGTTCTCCATGCCAACCCACACCCTTTCCGTCAACGACACCACCCTTGCTGTCCAGACCTGTGGCAGTGGCCGGCCGGTCGTTTTGCTGCACGCGTTTCCGCTCGATCACGACATGTGGCAGCGGGTGCTTCCGCTGGCCGATCACCTGCGGCTCATCGCGCCTGACCTGCGGGGCTTTGGCCGCAGTTGTGGTGACGACCCGGCTGCCAGCTCACTCCGCAGCATTGCCCAACTGTCCGACGATGTGGCCGGCCTGCTCTCGGCTCTGCATGTCACCGAGCCGGCCGTAATCGTTGGGGTCTCCATGGGTGGCTATATCGCTCAGCATCTGGCGGTACGACACCCTCACGTCGTGCACAGCCTTGTTCTGGTAGACACCAAGTTTGCAGCCGATACCCCGGAGGCTCGGGCCAACCGGGCTGATCTGGCGGCCAAGGTTGGTCGCCTTGGCCAGCAGGTACTGGCCGAGGCCATGGTGCCAAACCTTCTGGCCAACTCAGAGGCCGCCCGGGCCCAGCCAATGCGGGCAGAGACCGAAGCCCTGCTCAAGACGATGATCAGCCGCCAGTCTGTCCCCACCATTCAGGCGGCACTTGCCGCACTTGGCGAACGGCCCGACATGACCGCCGAGATGGCAGCCTGCGAACTGCCGGTGCTGCTTATCTGTGGTGCTGAAGACACCATCACACCGCCGGCGGTGATGGAGGCAATGGAGAACGTCCTTCCCCGGGGACGGCTGCTGGTGGTTCCGGACGCGGGCCACCTCGTTCCGCTGGAGGCTCCGGAAATCTTCTGCGGGGCCCTGCTCGATTTTCTGGGGCTGCCGGTGGCAGACGACGGCCATCCTCGGGCCGCGGCCGATTAGGCCCCTCAAACCGTTTCGCGGGCGGTTGCCCCTGCCCACCGGCTGCGTCACGAAACTGTTTCTTGATGAATTGCTTTGCGGCGGGACTGTTTTCAAGCGTTTCACGAATGGTCTGCTTGAGCATCTCTTCCCGGCGAGCCCGCCAGTCAATCTCACCACCACGGGGCAGTTGCGGCTGCGGCGAGGTGACGTGCCCGAGCCAAAAGCCACCAACGATGGCAGCCAGCACCGTGGCAGCAGGAGCCAACCAATGCCAGAGTTCACGACGAAAACCAGCAAACCGTTGACCACCACGAGGGCCGCGCTGACTGGTTGTCCCTGCCCGCACGGCAACCATTTCAATCGTGGTGGCCAGCAGATCGTCCGGGGGCTCAGCCTGTGGCAGCGTATCGAGTGCCCGCCAGAGTTCACCAAGGTCGTCTGCCGGCGTTGAAGCTGCTGGTGCTGAAGTTGCTGGCGTCAAATCTGCCGTGGCTGCCTCCGGGGCGGGGCCATCGTGTCGTCCGCTCATACCGATGGCTCCTGTTCGTTTTCAGTGAGATACGGCTTCAGAGCCTCCCGAAGCTGTTCACGGGCACGAAACAACAGCGACTTCACGGCTGGCACAGATAACTTCATGGCAGCGGCAATTTCGTCGTACGAGCAGTGTTCAAACTTGGCCAGCAAGATCACCATCCGCTGCCGTTCATTGAGGCTGGCGATGGCCTGCTGCACAACCGCCTGCATTTCTGCGGCAGCCAGCTGCCGGGTGGGCATCAAGCCACTAGCTGCAACGGCAATATGCTCAAGGCCGACCATACTGCCAGAGGCTGACGGGCTGGCAGCCACGCCACGTTCTTTCCGTCGGTAGGCCCGCTGCCGCAGGTCACTGGCCAAATTGTTGGCAATGGTGTGCACCCAGGTGGTGAATTTTGCCTTTGGCTCATACCGGTGGCGAGCCCGATAGACCCGCATGAAGACTTCCTGGGCAAGATCTTCAGCAGTGGAGTGGTCGCCGGTCTGGTGCAAGAAGAGCGTTACCAGCCGGGGCTGCCAGAGGGCAACGAGCTGCTCAAATGCCTCTGCGTCACCATCACGGACACGCAGCATCAACTCGGTGGAAAGATCGGTGGCGGTCGACATCGTTAACACTCGGCGAACCCGCAGCCCCAGCATCGCAGCAAGCCAGAAGCCTACAGCATACCATCGCCGAGCATTGGCGGTGATTACACGGTTCGAGGGTGACGACTGCGGTGGTTCCCTCCGCGGCGATTCCCTTGTCGGCGAGGGCCGTGAGCGCTTCCACTTCGGCGTGGGGGCTTCCCGCTCCACGGTGGAAGCCTTCAGCGAGGATGTCGCCATTCGAGCTCAGCAGAACACAGCCCACCCGAGGGTTTTCACCCACCGCGGGACCCTGCGTCGCAATCTCGAGTGCGCGACGCATCGCGTCGAGTTCAGCACTCGTTGCGATGGCGGTCTGGCTGTTCACGGGGAGCCTTTCTGATGAGGCTCCGGGAGGAAAGATAGCCAAGAGACGTCCCCGTCTGAGGGACGTATCTCAAAAA
>RGBY01000248.1 GCA_009919445.1 Planctomycetia bacterium | reverse complement strand
CGCACTTCCATGCCTGCAAAATGGTGTTCCGTCCGGCTGACAGCCATCGAACTCGCCCAGGCAAGATACCAGCCAAGAAAAACCTGGGACGGATAGTGGGCGTCGTCCGTCATGCGGGAAAAACCGACGAAGGTCGAACAGACGTAGAGCGTCCCTTTTGCCAGTGGATTGTCCACCATGTCGGCCGCCGCCAGAAATGGAATGGCCCCGACGAAGGCATGGCCACTGACGCCGTTGTAATCCTGGAACGGTTTCCAGTCGCTGCCTGCACTCGTTTCACCCGGACGTGAAGCACCCGTAGCCCACTGCAGGGCATATAGCGGTGGAGCCCCAACAACAAAAATCCGCAGGCTGCGTGAGCCCCACCCACCAACGGCATCACCCAGCGGACGTCCCTCGAATACCAACCCTGCGGCAGCGGCAGCACCGAAGATCGGCAAGGAATATCGACCTTCGCCGATATCCTTACAGCCTGAAAAGAATGTCCCCAATTCGGTCGGCTCCACCCCCGTCTGCCAGGCGTCTTGCATAGTGGTGTCGAATCCGGTGTTGGCCATGAGGGCGCCAGCCCCAAAGGCCGCAGTGAGACAGACTAGACGATCGCAGGAATAGAAGTTCCGGTAGTCTTCCCAGACCTTATGGCCAGCCCGCGACAGCCGCGGCACGCGACTGTTCGCCCAGGGCACCGGGGGTGGCCGTGGCGGGGCGAGCAGTTCCATTGGCGGGGGCAGGGCGTAGATCGGCTCGGCAGTTGGGACGAGCCGGGCCGCCAACAGCGTCGTGGCATCAACCGAACGTTGACCCCGCATGTCTGTTTCCCAGCCACCTGTCAGCGTGACCCGATCAGGCATCAGGCTGGCATCGAGATCAGCCAGCGACTGCGTCTCGACCACCGCGTCGATCCAGGCACCCCCAACCGCTGGCAACACCTGCACGACCACCCGCTGTCGCTGAGGCGACCAGCTCGTGGTTGTTGGCAGTCCCGCACCACTCCCTGTTACTGGTGGCTCGACCCAGGCTGATTCAATCCGGCCAGCCCGCGGTGGAACAGCATCAAAGTCGGGGGGCACCTTGCGAATCACGGGCCAATCGGCCGTGATGGTCTGCAGGGTTTGCTCCCAGAGCTTGTGACCGTCTCTGGCCGGCAGAAACATTCCATCAGAACCTGCCGGCACGACCGCCTTCGCCACTTCCGCGACCGGAGTTCCCGCAACCGGCTGAACCCATTCCGTTGTTTCAGATGCAGCCGCAACCCCCAACAAAAAGAGCACCAGCACAAGCGACTGGACGCCAGCCAGCCTCTGCGGGAGAGACGCCTCAGAAGAAACAGGGAAATTTTGGAACATCGTGGCGAACTGTCCCAGTCACGGCAGACGCAATCAAGATAGGTTTCTCGGCCGGTCGACATGCCCCTGCTCAACCTCGGCCACCGGGCGATCCATCTCTCCTGTGTCACCCCGCTTTCCTGACAAAATGCTATTCTTCCTCGCTCCAGAAACATCAAAACGGAGACGGGCCGGCACGTCGATCGGCTGAATAAAATGGCAAGGCAGGCAGGAGAGGATGACCCCGGGCCTCAGGGCTGCGTTCGTGCTACCGACGCCGTCATTCGTGACACACTCCGCTCGTGGTGGGGCTTCGACACGCTGCGGCCCCTCCAGCATGAAGCCATCGCCGCCGCAGCAGCAGGGCGTGATTCGCTGGTTGTTCTCCCGACCGGAGGCGGCAAGAGCCTCTGCTATCAGCTGCCCCCCCTGCTCGACCAGACCACTGACGTGGTCATTTCACCGCTGGTCTCCCTGATGAAAGATCAGGTCGACGCGTTGGAGGCAATCGGCTATCCAGCGGCTGCCATCCATGCCGGTCTGTCGATGGAACAACGCCGTGATATTTATGATCGTCTGCGCGGCGGTGACCTGCGGCTGCTGTTCACAGCACCAGAGCGGCTCTTCAACACCGGCCTACTCGACACCCTGGGAAGCGTCGGCATCAGCCGGATCAACATTGACGAAGCTCACTGCATCAGCCAGTGGGGGCATGACTTTCGCCCTGAATACCGTCAACTGGCAGCACTGCGTGAACGGTTTCCACAGGCAAGTGTCCATGCCTTTACCGCAACCGCCACGCCCCGCGTTCGCGAAGATATCGCCGCTCAACTGCAGCTTCGCCAGCCTGAAACACTCGTGGGCATTTTTGATCGCCCCAACCTGACCTACCGGGTGGTCCCCCGAACCGACAAGGCAGGCCAGACCCTCGAGATTCTGGGCCGCCATGCTGGTGAGGCCTCGATTGTCTACTGTATCTCCCGCCGCGAAACGGAAGACCTCGCAGCCCGCCTCACTGCTGCTGGTCTGCTCGCTCACCCCTACCATGCCGGGCTAGAGGCACGACAGCGTCATCGCACCCAAGAGGCGTTCGCCAAAGAGACGATCGACGTGGTTGTCGCCACTGTTGCCTTTGGCATGGGGATTGATCGCTCAAACGTGAGACTGGTGCTCCACACTGCCCTGCCCAAAAGCCTTGAGGCATACCAGCAAGAAACTGGCCGCGCCGGCCGTGACGGTCTGGCAGCAGAGTGCGTGCTGCTCTATTCCGCCGCCGACGTGTTCAGCTGGGAGTCGCTGATTCGCCGGGGCATGGATGCCGCCGAACTCGATGAGGAAGAGGCTTCGGCGCTCATCGACTCGCAACTGGCCCACCTGCACCAAATGCGACGATATGCCCAGGCTGCCCGCTGCCGCCATGCCGCACTGTCGGAATACTTCGGGCAGGCGTACGAGCAGCCCACCTGCGGAGGCTGTGATGTTTGTCTGGGGGAAACTCAAAACCTTCCCGACAGCCATGTAACGGCCCAAAAGATCATCTCCTGCGTGGCGCGTGTTGGCGAGCGGTTTGGCGTCAGGCATGTCAGTGAAGTCCTGCGAGGTGCCAAGACAGCAGCCATTCAGCGTCACGGTCATCAGCAGGTGTCGACGTACGGCCTGCTGGCCGAACTTGACCAGCGAACCTGCGAAAACCTCATCCACCAGTTACTCGACCAAGACTATCTCTCCCGGAGTGGCGGCGACCGGCCGGTGATCACCCTCAATGCCCGCTCATGGCAGGTTCTGCGAGATGAACGGGAGGTGATCCTGTTAGAGCCACGGCTGAAAAAGACCGTGCGGTCACGGAGCGATGCTGACGACTGGGAAGGGGTCGACCGCGATCTCTTTGAACGGCTTCGACAGTGGCGGCGACGGATTGCCGATCAGCGGGGCAAACCAGCCTGGACCATTGTCGATGACAGGGCCCTCCGCTCAATTGCCAGAGAAAAACCGACGTCACCTGCGGCGTTACTCCGTTGCCGAGGCATTGGTGAGAAGCGGCTGGCTGACCATGGCGCGGCAATCCTCGATATCGTGGTGGGGGCTTCCTAAGACACCTCCTGCTCACACCTCAGCGACAGTGCGGCGACAGTCATTCAGCATGCTGGGGGCTCAGGCCTGCGCCGGCAGTGAATGCTGACTCCCGCCTGATGGCAACAACGCGATCACAGGCTGAGGAAAGCGGCCCAGTGCCAGCTGCCGTCAGAACGAGAGTGATACCCCGCTGTCTCACCGAGACGAGCAATCTGGCAAGCAGCTGCTGGCCGACTGAGTCGATTCCCTCACCCGGGTCATCCATAAGCAGCAGCCGCGGCCGGATGGCCAACGCCCGAGCCAACTCGAGTCGACGTTGATCAAGCAGCGGAAGGCTTCCGGCCATCTGGTCTGCAACCTGCTCAAGCCCACAGAAGAGCAGGAGGTCGTGGGCTTGCTCGGCTGCGAGTGCAGCCCGGCCCCCTGGTAGGAACCGACGCCACCCGCTGACCAGCTGGACCTGCTCAACCGCTACCAAAACATTCTCTAAGACCGTCATCGCCGGAAAGACTCGGGGCTGGCGGAAGGTGC
>RGBY01000247.1 GCA_009919445.1 Planctomycetia bacterium | reverse complement strand
GTCATCGGCGGTGAAGTAGGCAACGTCACCAATCGTGATAAAGTTTTCTGGGACAGATGGGACACCAGCCGTATTGATGTCCTTGAGCAGAAATGGCTCACCAGCCTGGGCGGCGAGAGCGAGCCTGGGCTCCAGTTGTTCCACTGGCAGTCCAAAGCGAGCTCCTGCGGATGGCCCGCTAGCCCTGCGACGATGGTTCCAGAGGTGCCTGATAAAACTGATGCAGCGTTGTGGACGAGGAATTTTGATCATTATCTGTTTTCCAAAAAATGAAGAACTCGCGTTTTGCTTGCCCGCTGATGTTGTGATTCCTAGGAAGCCACGTTTTGTGCTGGTCTTGTGGTAAATTGAGGTGGAAAGGGGTGTCAATTTGGTCCAGGCTCCCCTCAATCAAAAGGTTTGCCAGGCATTCGAAACCCTCTAACCTTGTGATCCCAAGCAAAGAAATAGACACGCACCATCGAGGGGGTGTCAAGTGAGGGGAGCCCCCAAAACCCTTACTGCAAGGAAGGTCCGATAACAGGGAGAAAGTCTGCGGTTTTTTCTGGTTTTTCAGCAGTGGTAGCGAGTCGGACGGCTTGGTGAAACTGTTCAGTCAGTAAAGGCGAGGGAATGAAGAACGAAACGGCTGAGGGGCGGCAGGAAACCCCCATTCACTATGAGCACTCCCGTGGCTTGCCGGCCTTGCTCGATAACCTTGGGGCTGCTCTGGTGGTTTCTACCTACCAAGCTGGAAAAGTCTTCACTGTCGGAGTGCATGCAGGGAAGCTGGCCATCCGGTTTCATCACTTTGAGCAGGCGATGGGGCTTGCCCGAACCCCTACTGGCTTGATGATTGGGACCAAGCGACAGATCTGGAACCTGCCAGCAGCTCCCCCGGAACTCGCTGAGTGTGTTCAGCCCGAGGGAACTCACGACATCTGCTTTTTAGCCCGTGACGCACATTTTACGGGCCCGACACTCGGTCATGACCTGGCGTGGTGTGGCGGGAAACTCTGGATGGTGAACACGCTGTTCAATTGCCTGAGCACAATCGAAAAAGATTCTAGTTTTGTGCCGAGATGGCGGCCGCCATTCATCTCAGAAATTGCCAGTGAAGACCGGTGTCATATGAATGGCCTTGCCAGTGATGAGACGGCACCACGCTATGTGACTGTTCTCGCTGAAACAGATGAAGAGAGTGGATGGAGAGATAAAAAAAAGGACGGAGGTTGTCTGCTGGAAGTGGGCACAGGGCGGGTTCTCGTGCGGGGGCTGTCGATGCCGCATTCGCCGCGGCTTTATAAGGACCAGCTGTTCTTTCTGAATTCAGGGTATGGGCGACTGGAGTTGGCGAACCGTAACGGGGGGCAACCGCAAATTGTCTCTGCGCTTCCGGGCTATACGCGAGGGCTTGATTTTTTCAGAGGGCACGCATTTGTTGGCCTCTCAAAGATTCGTGAGACGAATATTTTTGGAGGCTTACCGATTGGTGAGTTTCACAATCAGCTGGAGTGTGGAGTCGCGGTTGTGGACTGCACGACTGGAAAGATCGTGGAATCGCTGTTTTTCTCCTCGGGAGTAACTGAGGTGTTCGAGGTTCGTGCCCTTCCTGGGTACACAAACCCGATCCTTTCCGGGCCGTATCCCGATATTGATTCTTGTTGGTGCCTTGGCTGGGCGTTCAGAGTGGGACCTCCAGCTTCTCGCCGGAAGACGGACAGAAGTCGACCGTTGCCCGCGGATCATTCAGCAGCTGCTTTCAAAGCCTTATCAGCCACCAGATGCAAATATTTTGCTTGGTTGGCCAAGCCGCTATGAAAGTTTTTTTGGAGAGAAACCTCTGTCAGGCTACCAGCTTGCCGTCACGATGTTTGAAAGTAACGAGTTGCCCTCGGGTTGGTCGGCACGACTGAATCAATGCGATCGGGTGCTACTACCGTCGCCGTGGCTAGTTGATGTTTTTCAAGCTGCCGGGGTGACTACATCGCTTGCCGTTGTGCCACTCGGAATTCGAGAAGAGTATTCATTTGTTGAACGGCCAGATCGTGGAGGGCCGTTTACATTTCTTACGCTTGCCACCTCAGGGCTGAGGAAGGGATGGGACGTCGCAATCCGTGCTTTTTGTCGAGCGTTTGGTGCGGATCCAAACTATCGCCTCATTGTGAAAACCCGTAATCAAAGTCTCGATCCTGGTCCTCTTCCGCCAAACATCGAGATTTTGGCCGCCGACCTCGACAGCAAGGAGATGGTCAGATTGTATGGCCGTGTTGATGCAGCTGTTTTTGCCTCGCGAGGTGAGGGGTTTGGGTTGCCGGCGAGAGAGGCTGCTGCCACAGGGTTGCCGGTCATTGCGACGGCCTGGAGCGGGCTTGCCGATGGGCTCAATCATTGGGGTATCCCGTTATCATTTTCAATGACAACTGCCTGGCCCAAGCATCCCGATCCATCACTAAGACAATGCGGCCAATGGGCAGAGCCAGACGAGCAGAAGCTCGTTGGGCTCATGAAGGAACTCGTTCAAAAACCTGTTGATCAACAGGCCGCCCAAGCCCGAAGCGAATGGATTCGCACAAACCATTCCTGGGCGAGCTTTGCTTCAGCCGTGACTGATCACCTTGGTGCAGTGCTCGACAAACCAGCGAGGCTGAACCAACGCCCGCGGCCGCAGGCCGTTATCCATGCTCACCCTCGCATCGGCTGGCACCGCCCATTCGCAGAGAAAGTGTCGCAGGGGTTGCGATCACTCGGCGTGCCGCATGTTGTCACCACCTCCACCGAACGCCAGGAGAACGGCCTGCCGATTTTGCTCGGCACCAGCTGCTGGCGGGCGATTGAGGCGGATGGCCCTTTCCTGCTGGTCGATCGCTGCAGCTTCGGCGACCCGGGCCAGTGGGTCTCGCTGGTGCTCTCGGGCCATGGCAGGCGGGGCGACCACCGCACGCCTGGCCATCCCGATGGCTCGCGATGGCAGCAGCATGGGGTGCCGGTGCGGCCCTGGCGAGACGGAGGACGGCAGACCATTCTCTGCGGTCAGTGCGAGACCTACTCGCCGCACTTTGCCACACCGGGTGACTGGTATCGTGCCGTTGCCGCCGAATGCAGCCATTTTCGACCGCACCCCGCTGACCGGCGAGAGCATGCTGCTGTGGCTGGCCTGCCCCGCACGACCGACTGGGATGATGCCGGGGCGGTCATCACGCTGAACTCAAGTGTGGCTGTCGACGCCGTGCTGGCCGGCATTCCTACAGTCACCATGGATGAGGCCGCCATGGCCTGGGACGTGACGGGCCACAGCCCAAGTGAGCGACACCTGCCTGACCGCATAGACTGGCTGCACTGGCTGGCCTGGACGCAGTGGCACCACGATGAGATCGCGGCCGGCACCCCCTGGCGGAGGTTTTTGTGAACAACGTCAGTGAAGACATGACGGCGACGGGTCAAGGCGAGAACGCCCTCAATGTGATGACGATCTCAAAGGCCGACCGCTGGGTCGATGAGCTGCTGCCCCGCTTTGCCGCCTATGTTGACGCCAACTGCACCGGTGTCGTTCACCGGCATCTGCTGCTGATTGATGATCCGGGGCTTGCTGCAAACCGACGCAGCCAGATGCTCGACCAGCTTCAGCAGCGTTGGCACAGCGTGGTGTTGAGGCCACCGCTGGATGAGCAACCGGGCCAGCGGCTGCTCACGTTCGACGCCCTGCGGGCAGGGCTGTTGACAGCCTTTGGCCTCTCTGAAGGGCTTTATCTCGACCCCGACACAGACGTCGTCGGCGACCTCCACGGGCTGCCCCGGCTGGCTCCCGAGGCCGGCTTGCTCTGGGTGGCCAACCCGTTGCCGCTTGACCCAGTGCTGGCCGACCTCCGCCGGCACGGCTTTACGCCCAGCGTCGAGAACGGAACTGCCGTCACGCTGGAGCCGGGCTTTCTCTATTTGCGGCAAGACTTC
>RGBY01000246.1 GCA_009919445.1 Planctomycetia bacterium | reverse complement strand
GAGGTTCGCAGCCCAATCGACGGCATGATCGTCACCTGGCAGGTTCGCGACCGGTTGCTGTTCCGGCCGGTCGAGCGGGGGCAGGTGCTGATGAGCGTGGCCGATAAGACCGGCGAGTGGGAACTGGAAATCCACATGCCCGACGACCGGCTCGGCCATATCAACCGGGCTCTCGCCGATGCCCAGGCCGAAGGCCGCAAACTCGAGGTCGACTACATCGTGGCGACCGACCCCGGCACGCGGCACTACGGCACCGTCGAGGAGATCCACGAACAGGCTGAGGTGCGTGGCGAGCAGGGCAACACCGTGCTGGTGCAGATCACCATCGATCCCAGCAATCACGAAAAAGAAGAACTGGGGGCTGGGGCGACGGTCACGGCTCGGGTCAACTGCGGTCCGCATGCCATGGGCTATGTCTGGCTGATGGACGTGATGGCGTTTTTCAGCCACGGTTCGAGCGGCGAAAGGCCCAGGCTGATCACGACCAGGCCAAAGCCAAGTCGGAAAGCGATGTCGATGTCCGTTATTCCATCGCGGCTGAGCAGGTGGCTGAGGCCGAACTGGAGAAGGCCGTGGCGTCCAATCGCCGGATTCCCGGTAGCGTGACCGAGGTGGAACTGGCGCGGCTGCAGCTCAACCGAAAAAAGAGTGAGTTGCAGATTGAGCAGGCGCAGCTTGAGCGGCGGCTATCAGCCCTGGACGCCCACTCGAAAGAGGTCGAGGTCGAGGCGGCCGACAACCGGATTGAGCGGCGGCGAATCGCCTCACCGATCGACGGCATGGTGGTGCAGGTCTACCCGCACTTGGGCGAGTGGATGCAGCCGGGTGATCCGCTGGCCCGGGTGGTCCGTACCGACAAGCTGCGGGTGGAGGGCTATGTCGATTCGGCCCGATTTGAGCCCGAGCAGGTCCATGACCGGCCGGTGACCGTCACGGTGGGCTTTGCCGCCGACCGTGAAGAGGCCTTCAAGGGACGCATTGTCTTTGTCAGCCCGCTGGTTGAGCCGGGGGGAGACTTCCGCGTCTTTGCCGAGGTGGAAAACCGGCAGCCACCAGGGTCGAGCCTCCGTTGCCACCTGTTCATCGGACGGTGACGACGGCTGATTCAGAATGAGGTGAGCCGATGGCCATCGCCGATGCCTTTCGTTCGAGCACCTCGCGGCCTGTTGGCCTGCGTTGCCGTGGCGATCTGGTGACCAACCGGCAGGTGCATCAGGGGCAGGCCTGGTATGTGGTCAAGGACCCAATCGGGCTGAACTACTATCGCTTCCGGCCTGAAGAATACGCCCTGCTCGAGATGCTCGACGGCGAGGCCAGCCTTGAAGACCTCAAGGATGACTTCGAACTGAAGTTCCCGCCGCGGCGAATCACCGTCGATGAGGTCTCGCGGTTTGTCTCAACATTGCACCGCAGCGGGCTGGTGATTGGCGATCGAGCAGGGCAGGGGCCGCAGCTCAATGAACGCCGTAAGCAGAAGGTCTGGATGGAGTGGAAGACCTGGATGCGGAGCATCATGTGCCTCCGTTTCCGAGGCATCGACCCCGATTGGATTCTCAACAAGATCACTCCCTGGCTGGGCTGGGTCTTTTCACCGCCGGCGCTTGTCATCTCGCTTTTGTACATTCTCAGCGCCCTCATGGTGGTGCTGTCGAACTTTGAGACCTTCCGGTCGAAACTGCCTGAGTTCCACCAGTTTTTTGCGGCTGGCAACTGGTTTTATCTGGCGGCGGCACTCGGCATCACCAAGGTAATCCACGAATTTGGCCATGGCATGTCGTGTAAGTACTACGGCGGCGAGTGCCATGAGATGGGCTTCATGCTGCTGGTCTTTACGCCCTGTCTCTACTGCGACGTTTCTGATAGCTGGATGCTGCCGAGCAAGTGGAAGCGAATGATGATTGGCGCCGGCGGCATGTACATCGAGCTGATCATGGCTGCCACGGCGACGTACCTCTGGTGGAACTCCCACGAGGGCATCTTCAATCAGATGTGCCTCAATGTGATGTTTGTCTCCAGCGTGTCGACGCTGCTCTTTAACGCGAATCCGCTGATGCGGTTTGACGGCTATTACATTCTGTCGGACATGCTCGAGATTCCAAACCTACGAACGAAGGCGACCACCAGCCTTGGGCGAATCGCCAAAAAGTGGTGCCTCGGCATGAAGCTGCAGGATGACCCATTCCTGCCCAAGCGGCATCAGGCGCTCTTCGCCCTCTATGCGGTGGCGTCGACCCTTTACATGTGGGTTCTGATGACGTCGATCTTTCTCTTCGTCTGGAATGCCATGAAGCCCTATCGGATGGAGGCCCTTGGCCGAGGGCTGGCCTTGTTTGGCATTTATGGTTTGATTTACCGGCCGATTAGCGGCATCTACAAGTTTTTGAAGGTACCTGGCAGGAGGGACGAAGTGAAAAGCCTCAACATGACAATCACGGCGGTGGTGGTGTCCCTCCGGGGTGAGGAGACGGTCTATGTGACGGTTGATGGCCAGCTTGAGGAGCTTTTTGTTGAGGCCGCCGAGCGGGTTGAGAAGGGCCAGGAGTTGGCCCGGTTTTCTAACATCGACCTGGAACTACAGATTGCCGACCTCGAGGGGCAAGAGTCGGGCTATCGGGCCCGGCTTGCCAGCCTCGAGCGAGAACGCTTCACCGACGCAGCCGCCGGCATGGAAATCGGCACGGTGGAAGAGTCGCTCAAAAGCGTGCGTGAACAGCTTCAGAAGAAACGTCGGTATCAGCAGGAACTGGTACTGAAGGCACCACGGACCGGCCTGGTGCTGCCGCCAGAGACGGTTGATGAGCGGCCAGACCCGGGTGGCCGGCTGCCGGGCTGGTCGGGCAGCAGCCTGTCGAAGAAAAACCTTGGGGCAACCTTCGCTGAGGGCACGGTCTTTTGCATGGTGGGCGATTCTGACCGGTTTGAGGCGGTGATGATCGTCGACCAGACCGAGGTAGAGTTTGTTACCCGTGGGCAGCCCGTTGAGTTGAAGCTCAATGCGTTTCCGTTTCAGACCTTTACCGGCACGGTTGATGAGATTGCCGAGACCCACATCGAGCAGGGTTCTGAGCGGCTGAGCGTGAAGGCTGGTGGGTCGATTCCGACAACCACTGACGAGATGGGCCGCGAGGTGCCGATTTCGACCAGTTATGAAGTGCTGATGGCAGTGGACGACCCCGAGAATCTGCTGACGCCGGGCATGTGCGGCAATGCCCGCATTATTGTGGGTAACCGCACGGTCGGCCAGTGGCTCTGGCGGCTTTTCTGGCAGACGTTTAATTTTAGGATGTAGGCCGGGGCGTTGAACTGTCGCTGCACGGCGTTCCGCGATTCACCGCCCGCTATCCGCCCAGGCCCACGCCCCGTTGTGACGAGCCGCTATGCCGACGCTCACGGGCATCACGATCTACCCTGTCAAAAGCCTCGACGGGCTGAGCCTGTCAGAGTCGCTGGTGCTGCCCTGCGGGGCCTTGGCTAACGACCGCCGTTGGCGGCTGGTTGATGCGGAGGGGCAGGTGGTCAATGCCAAGCGAACGGCCCGGTTTCATGTGATCCGAGCAGCTTTTTCCTTAGCCAGCCTCACCCCAGACTGGGCTGCCGGCGGGCCAGTTGCCGAGGGTGATTCCACCAGCGAACTTGCCGGCAGTTCTGCTGACCATCCAGGCAGTGGCCAGCCCTGGGCTGAATCCAGCCAATCGGCCGGTAACACAGTAACCCTCTGGCTGGATGAGTCGGCCGTTGGCAACGGCCCTCCGCCGCTGGCAGCCGAGACCTTCCCGCTGGTACCGGGGCGAGCGGGGCCTTGTGGATGGCTATCTGAGGCACTGGCAGAAAACGTTTTCCTGCAAGAGCGAGTCGATGGTGGCTTTCCCGATGACCGTGATGCCCCCGGGCCGACGCTCATTTCGACTGAAAGTCTGGCTGAGGTCGCCCGC
>RGBY01000245.1 GCA_009919445.1 Planctomycetia bacterium | reverse complement strand
CTCAGCCCGCAGGCCTGTTGGCTCATGCTCGAGGACCACCGCTGTCTCAACCTTGTTGCGATGCTGTCCGCCAGGGCCGCTCCGTCGCGTCCGGGTTTCTCGGCATGCAGCCAGCAGCGTCTCTGCTGGCCATTCGGCTGGATGCCCGGCTGACTGCATGCTGGTGACCCCGAAGGACCGCCGTCATTCAACGGCGATCGAGGTAGCGGTTAAAGATGTTCTCGAGCATTTCCTGCCGGCCACTGGTATTCGCAGCCGCCTCGCCCTTTTCGAGCATCAGTGTTTCCAGATCGGCGAGGCTCGACTTGCAGGCTTCGATCTTCTTGCCGAGCTCACCGTCCCAACTGCTATAGCGTTCGGCCACAAAGGATGACAACGCGCCGTCTTCAATTATCGCCGCTGCTGCCTTCAGCCCGCGAGCAAAAGCGTCCATGCTGCCAATATGGGCATGGAACAGATCGACCGGCTCAAAGCTCTCACGCCGCACCTTGGCGTCAAAGTTGACCCCGCCTGGGCTGAGGCCGTATTTCAGCAGGACCAGCATGATCTGCGTCGTCAGGTAATAGTTCGTTGCAAACTGGTCTGTATCCCAGCCCAGCAGCAAGTCACCGGTATTGGCATCGATTGACCCCAGAAAGCCCTGGCTACCAGCGGCTTCAAGTTCGTGCATCATCTCGTGACCCGCCAGCGTGGCATGGTTGGTTTCGAGATTCAGCTTGAAGGAGTCGGTCAGGCCATAGGCCCGCAGGAAATTGAGGCAAGCGGCAACATCAGAGTCGTACTGATGCTTGGTCGGCTCCTTTGGCTTGGGCTCTATCAAAAACTGCCCCGTGAACCCGATCTTCTTGGCATGGTCGACGGCCATGTGAAAAAATTGGGCGAGGTGATCGAGCTCTCGTTTCATGTCGGTGTTGTAAAGACACTGATAGCCCTCACGGCCACCCCAGAAGACATAGTTTTCACCACCAAGTTCGTTGGTTACCTCAAGTGCCTTCTTCACCTGGGCAGCCGCATAGGCAAAGACCTCGACATTGCATGAGGTCGCGGCCCCGTGCATGTAGCGGGGATTGCTGAACAGGTTGGCTGTTCCCCAGAGCAGTTTCACACCGCTGCGGTCCTGCTCTTCTTTGAGCACCTTGGCAACCGCATCGAGGTTGGCGTGGCTCTCGGCAAGCGTCGCACCCTCGGGGGCGACGTCCCGGTCATGGAAGGCATAAAACGGTGCCCCGAGCTTTTCACAAAACTCAAATGACACCCGAGCACGCTTGCAGGCGTTTTCGACCGACTCTGTGCCATCGTCCCACGGCCGCTGCAGCGTACCAGCCCCGAAGGGGTCGCTCCCGGTACCACGGAACGTATGCCAGTAGACAACGGTAAACCTCAGGTGGTCTCGCATGGTCTTCCCGGCGACCACCTCGTCGGCGTTGTACCAGCGAAAAGCCAGCGGATTTGTCGAGTCTGGCCCTTCGTACGGAATAGCGGGGATGTCAGGAAATGCGGCCATTGGTATTTTCTCCGAAGCGTCACTGTCGAAAACGGGGTGGCCATCCCTGAATTGGGATCGAGCCCAACAATCAAGCCCGACCGGCCCCTCGCCGTGCCCCAGTATCCTGAAAAAAGCCCATGACACAAGAAACCCATCTTTGCGCCGCCCCGGGAGGGCTTAGCACTCGGTTGGTCATTCTCTTCACGGCGGTCTTTCTGACCTGGTTTGCCACCGCTCCGGCCTGGCCGCATGAGCCGCATGAACAACTTGACCAGCAGCAGTGGGGCCATTGGCGTGGTCCACTTGGCAATGGAGCCAGCCCAACCGCTATCCCGCCTACCCGCTTTGATCCAGCAACCAACTGCCAGTGGCAACAGCCCATCCCGGGCCGCGGTTCTTCTTCTCCAGTGGTTTGGACCAACCAAGTCTTCGTCACGACCGCCGTGCCACAGGAAGACGGCAGTGGCAGCATGGCCTTTCAACTCCTCTGTTACGAGCGTTCGATCGGCAACCTTCTTTGGACACGCACCGCCACAACCGCCCGCCCGCACGAAGGCACACACAGCACCAATGGCTATGCGTCTGCATCCCCCTGCACAGACGGTCAGTTTGTCTATGCCCATTTTGGTTCCCGGGGCACGTTCTGTTTCACCATGGACGGGACCCTTGTTTGGGAACGTGACTTCGGCGACATGCAGACCCGCAATGAATTCGGTGAGGGCAGTTCACCGACGCTTTTTGCTGACAGGCTGATCATTCCCTGGGATCATGAAGGCCCTTCCCGTCTGATCTGCGTAGATGCCCGAACGGGCCAGACCATCTGGGACACCCCCCGTGACGAGCCCACCTGCTGGGCCACCCCACTGGTTGTCTCCATTCCCGATGGCGGCCATCAGATTGTGATGAATGGCCAGACGGCGGCACGCAGTTACGACTTCGGAACCGGGACTGAACGCTGGCGGTGTCCTGGCCAGACCCAGCGGCCGGTGGCCTCTCCCGTTGCTGCAAACGGCCTTGTCTACATTGGCAGCGGATTCCGCGGGTCGTTCCTTGGATGTTTTGATCTGACTGGTCATGGTGACCTTGCCGAAACCCAGCATGTCCGCTGGACGGTCAGCCGAGACACGCCCGACATTGCCTCCCCGCTGCTGCATGATGGTCGACTCTGGTACTACAAAGAAAAATCGGGGCTACTCACCTGCCTCGATGCCGCCACCGGACAGCCGCACTACGAACGGGAGCGGATACCTGGGATCAGTCGCACCTATGCGTCACCTGTCGCGGCTGGTGGGCATATCTACCTCACCGACCGCAGTGGTGCGATCACCGTCATCAAGGACGGGCCGGAGCTTTCCATCGTCGCCACGAACGACATGGGCGAGGGCGTCGATGCCACCCCGGCCCCAGTCGGCCAGCAGCTCTTCGTCCGCGGCGAGCGGCACCTGTTTTGTTTTGGTGATCACTGATTGGCAGTCATTTCTGAAACCCCCCCTGCTTCGAAGCCCGAAGCGCAAGCTGAGGGAACCGACGTCTTAAGATCCACAAACCGCAGTCCCTCGGCTCGCGCCTCGGGCTTGGCGGCATTCGGTGCCGCTCGGCGGACAATCAAAAAACGCAGGCCCGGGGATAAGCCGGATCAATCGGTAACGGTCACCCACTCACGACGCGTTCCTAGCGTCGCTCCCCTGCTCTATCCATGTCCGCAGGGTCTTGTAGTCGGTCTTGCCGGTGCCGAGGACGGGGATGGCATCGACCTTGCGGACCTCATCGAGCCGCATCACCCCGCGGAGGCCGGCCGCAAGTAGCACGTCGGCAGCCTCACGAAGCGTTATACCCAGCGTCGTGAACAGCACGATCTGCCGGCCGTCGGGTGTCTCTACTCCTTCGACCGCCACCTTGGGGCCATTCTCATCGGCCGGATACTTTTTCTGCAAAGGGGCTTCAATTGCGGGTAGCGAAATCATTTCTCCACCCGCCTTGAGAAATCGTTTCAGCCGTCCCCGAAACTGGAGATACCCATCGTCATCAACCGAAACTAGATCGCCCGTGCGATACCACTGCTGCCCCTCTAACTCGACAAACGGACTGGGGCCGTCATAGGCGTGATAGCCGCCGAATACTGACGCCCCGCGGACCAGCAGCATACCCGCCTCACCACCGGTGACAGGCTCATGAGTCTCGTGGTGCACAATCCGCGACTCAACATGCTTTACCGGGCGGCCAATGCTGCCATGCTTGATCCTGTCGAGCCGATTGGCGGCTACCACTGGCGAGCATTCGGTGATGCCATAGCCTTCCAAGATGATTGCTTCGGGGGCTTTCTCGCGGCAGAGGTCATAGGTCGATTCTGGACAGGCTTCAGCCCCGGTGATGATCTTGTGCAGGCTTGCCAATTCGTCGCCGCTACAGTGATTCAGGATGTAACTCAAGAACGTTGGCGTCGTGAACAGCAGCGTCGGCCG
>RGBY01000244.1 GCA_009919445.1 Planctomycetia bacterium | reverse complement strand
ACAGCGGAGGATCCGCTTGCCGCCTACATCGCTGAGGCCGACTATACGATCAACACGTTGATCATGTTCATCTGTGCGGTGCTGGTGCTCTTCATGCAGGCCGGCTTCGCCATGGTCGAAATCGGCCTCAACTCGGCAAAGAACGCCGTCAACATTCTCGCGAAGAACGTGATGGACCTTTGTATCGGTGTGCTGCTCTATCTGTTTATCGGGTTTAGCTTGATGTATCCGGGTGACGCCTGGATGGTGCCTGGTTGGATCGGCAACATCACGCCGTTTGTCGTGGGCTCTGAGGGAACCGGCTACGGCGATTACAGTTCGTATGCCGACTTTCTCTTCCAGGTCGCGTTTGCTGCAACGGCTGCCACCATCGTCTCTGGTGCGGTCGCTGGTCGAATGAAGTTCTCAGCCTACCTCGTCTACAGTGCCATTTTGACCGGGCTGATCTACCCGATCAGCGGTGCCTGGAAGTGGGGCGGTGGCTGGTGTGATGCCCTGGGCTTCCAAGACTTTGCTGGCAGTATTGTGGTTCATGCTGTTGGTGGGTTCGCCGGCTTGGCCGGAGCGATTTTCCTTGGGCCGCGGATTGGCCGGTTTTCCCGTGACGGGAAGAGCATGCCGATTCCTGGTCACAACATTTCGTTTGCTGCCCTCGGTGTGTTCATTCTCTGGGTGGGTTGGTATGGATTTAATCCAGGTAGCCAGCTGACCTACGCTGGTGCAGCCAATGCCAACGCGACCACCTACATCGCGCTCACGACGACCCTCGCAGCTGCTGCAGGTGCGGTTACCGCCCTCCTGACTGGCTGGGTGCTCTTCAGCAAGCCTGATGTGACCATGGCCCTCAACGGTGTGCTGGGTGGGCTTGTCGCCATCACGGCCAACTGCGATCGCGTGTCGCAGGGCGAGTCGCTGATCATTGGGCTTGTAGGCGGCCTGCTCGTGGTGATGGGCATTCTGATCCTGGAGAAATTCAAGATCGACGATCCGGTTGGTGCCTGGCCGGTCCATGGTCTCTGTGGTGTCTGGGGTGGTCTTGCCACCGGCATTTTCGGTGACCTGCCAGATGGAATCGGCTCGGTGGGAGAGTTCTTCACCACTCAGTTGATCTGCACGGTGTCGATCTGTGCCTGGGCCTTCATCACGATGTCAATCGTGTTCGGGGTACTCAAGGCGATCGGCATGCTGCGTGTGAGCCCAGAGGTTGAGCAGGCAGGCCTCGACCTCCATGAACATGGCCTGCGGGCCTATCCACTGGGGGCTGATCAGTAAGCCTCCGTTCTTGGCCAGAAGGATGCCCCAATGGCCTGGGCGAGCATTCCGCCTTGCTCGTCCAGGCCGGGGTATTTTTACGGAAAGCTCGGACATCCTGTCCGAGCTTTCCTGTGGGCGGCAGCAGGCAAAGCCAAGGTTTGCCAGCCGCCGCTTGTGCTGATTGGCGACATCCTGTCGCCGGGTGGCATTTGGCGGAGCGGATTTTCACCTATTCAAGCCGCGGAGCGGAGTTTCACCTATTGAAGCCGCGAGCGGAAGCGAGCGGACAGGCGGTGCCGCTGACGCAGCGTTCGCACCCCTGACGCCTCGCCAGCCAACAAATGCCGTCTCAGCACACCTCGTGTCTCAGGACGGATCTTGACTGGTGCGGAATCCGCCGTTGATGTTGATGATCTGGCCGGTCACGAAGGATGACTGCGGCGAGACCAGCCAGTGCACTGCGGCAGCAATGTCCTCCGGCTCACCCCAACGACCCACAAGGCTCTCTTGGATAGCCCGCTGCTGCCAGGCAGCGCTTGCCTGTTCTCCCCAGGCCGTTTTGATCCAACCCGGGGCAACACAGTTCACCCGCACCGACGGTGCCAGAGACTTCGCCAGGCTTTTGGTGAAGGCCATCACCGCTCCCTTGATCGCAGCGAAGAGTTCGCCACTGTCGCCGGCCATGCCAATGGCGGCCTGATCCCAGCCAATAGTCACCAGTGAGCCACCGCCGGCAGCAGCCAGCCGACTCCCGAACGCCCGGCCCAGTAACATCGTTGAACGTAGGTCGACATCGGTGAGTAACTGCAGTTTCTCCTCAAAGCCAAGTTGGGCGGTCGGCCCGGTAAGCGTATCGGCTCCGGCAATCAGGCAGACCGCATCAAGCTGAGGAAAGGAGGTCTGAGCAGCCTCGGTCAGTTGTTGGCAGCCGGCAGGGGTCGCAATGTCGGCCAAGATGGTTCCGCCCACCGACCCTCGTGGGAGCCTGGCAATCTCCGCCGCGACTTCCTCCGCTGCAGTTGCCCTGCGGCCATGCAGAATGACTGTTGCACCTGCCTCGGCCAATTGTCGGGCTACCGCCCGACCAATGCCGCTGGTGGCACCCGTGATGAGAACATGTTGCCCATCAAGATCACCCATTGGTTCAACCGTCTTCCTCGTCGGGATTGCCTTCCGTATCGGTCTGGCCGGGGGCTGGCTCAGCGGCGGTGTCTGAGGCTGTGGAAAGGGTGACGTCCAGTTCAAAGCAGGCCGCCTCCTCAGCGTTTCGCACGAGCAGCCGGTTCCCAGCAAGGCAGAGTGTGTTCCAGGTCTGCCCATTGAGGGCTTCCAAACGTCCCAGCTCTTTGGGCTTTTCGGGAGTGGCCGGCACAGCCACCACCTCACCCGACTCTGCCTGTACCAGCAGGGTGTCGCCAACAAGCAATACCTGTCCCTGACCGTAGCGGCCCTGCTTCCAGGCCCGCTTCCCATCGGCGAGCCGCACACACTCAAGGATGCCATCGGAAAGACCGTAGGCGTGGCCAGCGTGAATGACGGCGTTGGTGAACTTGGTTTTAAGCAGATTGGATTGCTGCCAGACCGGCGTGATGGCCCAGTCGGCAGCAGTTGCTGACAATGCAAAGACAGCCGCCCCGACGCCGTAGCCCTTCGAGACGAACAGCCGGTTGTCCGGCAGCAGCTGGGCCTGCGAACAACTGGCGTCAGAGTTTGAGTGCCCGGGCCAAGGGAATTGCCAGACCTCTCTGCCCGTGTCGACGTCATAAGCGGCAACGTGGGCTTCGTTCACCGTGATGACCAGTTCCTGTCCCGCGATCCGCTGAAGTTGGGGCGAGGCATAGGCAATCTGCTCGGTGCCCGCCAGCCAAGCCTGCTCACCGGTCTGCCGGTCAAAGGCCACCAGCGAGACAAATTCAGCCGAGGCCGGATCGGTGGTTGCAGTGGCTGTTGCCGAGAAGCCCTGGCGGGGGCCTCCGGCTGGAACAATTACCAGTTGGTCTGTCACCAGTGGTGAACCGGAGCGGCCCCAGGCGACAGCTGCCGCATGTGCCTCACGGTCAATGCCGAGTTCGTTGATGATGTCCTTCCGCCACAGGATGTCGCCGGATGCCCCATCAATGGCATGGAGCCAGCCGGTGGCTCCGGTGGTGTACACGACACCATCGGCAATCGTGGGAGTTGATCGCGGGCCAACGCCGCCAAGAACCGTTTCATGGCGGGCCGGAACCGAAATGACCCACTCTGGCTCACCATCCACAATCGAATAGCAGGTGATCGCTTCGTCATCGCCACGCTGTTCGAGGGTGACGGCATGTTCGCCGCAGGTGGCAAAGCCACTCCAACCAGCACCGATCGGCCGCCGCCAGAGCAGACGCGGCGGGCGGGAGGCCCATGCAGCGTCAATGGCCAGTGCTGGCAGACTGCCCGTACCGTTGGGGCCGAGGAATTGCGGAAAGTCGTCTGGCCCAGCCTTCCAGTCACCGGCAGGGGCCGTTGCCTGACGCGCGACGGTTGCCGCTGAGGGCAGCAGGGCGTCTTTGCGTGCCTGCCAGCGAAAAGCGAACTGAGGCACAAGGTCGCCACTTACCCGCTCGATACGGAGCACGGCCAACGCCAGCAAAATCAATGCGACGAGGCTCGCAGTCACCCCCTTTTTCAGAGTGGGACGATAGCGGCTTTCTCGGAGGAACCAGATGAACACGGCCATCAGCCCAGAGA
>RGBY01000243.1 GCA_009919445.1 Planctomycetia bacterium | reverse complement strand
GCCGTTGGTACTGCGGCCGGTGTTGAGCACTGTTCCCGATTGGGCCATGGCAGCCTCCGCGCGGGGGAAGGGCGGCCGTGCCGATGATGTCTTGAGCGATCACAGCCCCAAGGCTCCAATCGGGTGGGTAGTGGGACTGTCACTCGGGATTCACGCAATTATTCAGAAACAGAATGGGGAGAATCCACGATGTGTGGACGGAACGGATTTTGTTTGATGGGTTGAACAGGACAAGACAGAAAAGAAGCCCACAAGCGTTCTGCCATCTGCGGACCAGAGAGGCTCAACGATGGTGCATCACGCCAGTTGCAAAATCCTCCGGAAAGGGGATACGATCAGCCTTAGGGGGATGCTAGTTTCGGCTCGATCGCGTAACGAGAAATGCCACAAGGCAGCAATGAGGGAAGACCATGAACACACAGTTTCTTTTCCATCTGGCGGTTGCCTTATCACGAGTCTGGTTCGTTGACGCTGCTCAACCACAGCAGCCACTCCCGAGAGCGGCCGCTCAGGATCATGCCGTTGTCGAGGTGCCTCAATTTAAGGAAACACGAAGGATCGCGGTTGCTGCCGAACACGGTGCCATTCTTGGGTTCGTGCCAGATGGCACGGGCGGTTTGGTCGTGCTCAGCGGCCAAAATCTTCGGTATGGCAGCTACCGAGGACAGCAGGCGGGTGGTCCTCCACCTGATCGCTTGGTCTGGATGAATGCTACGGGCACTGAGCAACGGGCTGTTGTCCTGCCGGAGAATCCTCGTGGTTTGAATTGTGCCGATGACGGTACGGTCTACGTGGTCGGTAACGCCACCGTGGCGTGGTACGACGCGACAGGGAAGCTGCTGGGGCAACGAGAGGCTCCCCACTTTAGCCTGCCAGAGGAAGAGCACGAGGCATTTACAGAGGAGGCAGTGGACCGCCGTGATCTCAGCGTCACACATCAAGAAAAGAGTCTGAAGTCTCTTGAAGAGACACTGGAAGCAATCGAGTCAAAGCCGGAAGAGGATCGAACGCCTGTGGAAAAGGCACGGCTCAACAGTCTTCAGCAACAGGTCAAATACCAGCGAGAAGCCCTTGAGCGGCGGCGGTCGATGACTCCGCAACAACTTTTCGACGAGGCCGTCAGCAATGCGAAGCAACTCTATCGGGTTGCCGTCTCCAAACAGCATGTATTTCTCGTCGGCCGGGAAACATTCGGATATGGCTATGCCGTCTGGCGTTGCGACCGGGAGTGCCAGCAGCCCGAAAAGATCATCTCAGGGCTCAGTGGCTGTTGTGGGCAGATGGACGTACAAGTCATTAGTAACCAGCTGGCGGTGGCTGAGAACTCAAGACACCGTGTCATCTTGATGAACTTTGATGGTGAGAAAACCAGCACCTTTGGCCAACGAGATCGCTCCGGTACCGCCGCCGGGTTCAGCGGCTGCTGCAATCCGATGAATACCTGCCAGACGTCCGATGGTGGCCTGCTGACATCCGAGTCGAATGGCTGTGTGAAAAAGTTTGCCGTCGATGGCACCTTCCAAGAAGTTGTCGGGAATGCAGATGTTCGCCAAGGATGTAAGAACTCCTCAGTTGGCATGTCGGCAGACGGCAGTCGGATCTACTACCTTGATATCAGCAAAGGGCAGATCATCGTGCTGGAAAAGCAGCCAGCTGCTCCCGTCCAGGAGGATGAGCCATGAACCTTCTGCGTCAAACAGCAGCAAATTGTGGTCTCCGGGTACTCGTCCTGGCTGCCATGATGGTTTGGGTGAGGACGCTTATCGCGGCGAATCCGCCCCTGACCATGGTCGTGATGGATCCTCTGGCTGCACCGCTGTCTTGTCCATGTGTGGCCGGCTACGCCCAACGTGACTACGAGCAGTTAGCCGAATTTCTCGAGCTTCGACTGAGCCGCGAAGTGACGCTCAGTTTCTGCGAGTCCCTCAGGCTGGAGGACAAGCGGCTCAGGCAAGCCGACATCGTGATTGGCAAACGTTCAGTCGTAGAGGCAGACAGCCGCTCTCTCGCGTCAGATCAAGAGCCGCTGTACTGCCCCGTCGGCAGTCTGACCGATCGTGATGGCTCGCCGTGGCAACAGGGGCTTGTGGTGGTGCACCGGGATGACCCGGCCCTTCGGATTGAGGATCTACGAAAACACACGCTTTACCTCGGACCGCAGGACTGTGCTGAAAAACATGCCGCAGCTCGGCGACTTTTTCAAAAACATGGCCTGAACATTCCAGCTAACACCCCGATCTCCGCCGCTTGTAGTGATGGCGCTACAGCCGTGATTGAAGCGACTAAAATTGGGGGCCCGCCAGCCGCGACGGTGATTTCCAGCTATGCCCAACCCCTTCTCGAAGGGTGCGGCACCATCGAGCGAGGCGATCTCCGGGTAATTGCCAGAACGGAGAACGTCCCTTTCATCACGGCCTTTCTCGCAAGCAAGTTGCCGGCCACGCTCCGGACAACTCTCACGGAAGCCCTTCTGGCGGTTGGGGACGAACCGCTCCTGCGGCTTGCCTTGGAGACGAAGCAGGGATTCATCCAACTTGCTTCGCCGGAAGGCAAGACACCGGCCGAGTCAGATCAGTCGCGGTTTGAGCCGAAGCGGATAAATGGAGATTGGCCCGGCTGGCGGGGGCCAGAACGTAATGGCCAGGTTGCCTGGTTGCCGGAGACGCTACCGACACACAAGGCACAGCGCTGGCGTGGGACCCTGTTCGGTGAAGGGGTAGGAGGAGTGGCGGTGGCTGACGGTGTCGTGGTCGTTGGCGATCGTGATCTTGCAGATGAGCAGGATGTCTTTCATGCCTTTGAGGCGTCGACGGGTGAGCGGCTCTGGATGTTCGACTATCCTGCCGCCGGTCGCCTTGACTATGGCAATTCACCGCGTGCGACACCCCTGCTCTGCGCCGGCTACGCCTACCTGCTGGGGGCATTTGGACAGCTTCATTGCTGCCACCTACGCACCGGTCAATTGGTTTGGAAGCGACACATCCGGGAAGAGTTTCAGGCGACCGACGAACTAGTCTGGGGTGTTGCTTCCTCGCCACTGATCGTTGAAGGCCGCCTGATCATCAATCCTGGTGGCCCGAAAGCGGCAATCGTTGCGCTTGATCCACGTACGGGAAAGACGCTCTGGCAGACCGCTGGTCAGCCGGCTGCGTTTGCCTCATTCGTCTACGGGGAACTGCAGGGGCGACGGCAACTTGTAGGTTTTGACAAGGTGTCCTGCGGTGGCTGGGATATTGTTAACGGCCAGCGGCTCTGGACTTACACGGCGAAAGTTCCAGGAGACTTCAACGTTCCCACTCCGCTGCTGCTAGCTGAAGGGGTGCTGCTCGCCAGTGAGAACAATGGGCTGAGACTGCTCAGGTTTGCGTCTCCGATGCCGGACATTGCAGCCAGCTTTACTCGGCTCAAGCCTGACATGCACACCCCCATCGCCACCGCTGGCCGCATCTTCGCGGTGCATGATGGTCGGATCTGTTGTTTTGAAGCGAGGACACTTCGGCTGCTTTGGTCAGCATTTGACCGATCACTCAAAGGCCATGTCTCGATGGTTGCTGCTGCTGACCGGGTCCTGCTACAGACCCAGCAAGGAGAACTGCTGATCATTGATGCCCAGGCTGATGAACTGAAGATCCTCAGCCGGAATCACGCCTTCCGGCGCGAGGTTTCGACTTATGCGCATCCGGCTGTTGCCGGCGATGCAATCTTCGTCCGCGGCCCTGGCAAATTGATCTGTCTGCCTCTTTAGCTACCGAGCGACAAAATGACAGTCAGTGAGCTGTCCTGATGCTCGTCAGCCGTTCTCCTGAACATCACTCACAGTCATGGTTACGCCCGTCGGACCGGTAGATTTATGAGAATATCGCTCCGACTGGCTTGCCGTGGCCGTCCTCAGTGGCGTAGAAGGGCCGCCCCTCGATTTCATAGACAGTTTTCGGACTGACGCCCAATGCTGAGAACAGGGTGGCGTGGAGGTCGGTCACGCTGACCGG
>RGBY01000242.1 GCA_009919445.1 Planctomycetia bacterium | reverse complement strand
TTCGCTTTTCCTTGGCAGGCTCCGCCTGCTGGCGGGTATTCGCGGCTTCCTGCCGCGGGGGGATTGTTGCGATTGGGTAACTACACGGAAAACGCGAACTTCCTATTCGCTTTTCCTTGGCAGGCTCAACCAATCTAGGGCACTTCCGGCCCTCACCTTTACCCGACCCGTCAGTACGATTTAGTCTCGAATGCGATATTCACAGACAAAACCTGTCGTCGATCGACGGCTCCTTTTCAGAACCACACGATGCCGCTTCTTGCTCTTGAAACTACCTGCGACGAAACGGCTGCAGCAATCATTGCACCGTCACGACAGGTTCTCTCAAGTGTGGTAGCCAGCCAAGACGCCCTCCATGCACGGTGGCGAGGAGTCGTTCCTGAAATTGCCTCGCGGGCCCATGTCGAACGGATCATCCCTGTCATCGACGAGGCTGTGCAGAAGGCTGGGATCAAAAAACGCGAACTGAAAGCCGTCGCCGTCGCCGTGCAGCCGGGTCTGGTTGGCTCCCTTCTGGTGGGCCTCTCAGCTGCCAAAGCCATTGCTGGCGTGTTCAATCTGCCCTTGGTCGGCTACGACCATATTGCCGCCCACCTCTATGCCTGCCGTCTCGCCTTCGGCGACCGGCTCTCCTATCCGGCGGTCGGATTGGTGGCCAGCGGGGGCCATACGTCCCTGTTTCGTCTCGACGGTCCGCTCACACTGCAACGCCTTGGCGGCACAATAGACGACGCTGTCGGTGAAGCCTTCGACAAAGCGGCCAGCCTGCTAGGCCTTGGCTATCCAGGAGGCCCACAGATCGAACGCCTGGCTGCCACCGGCAATCCGCGTGCCTACCGCTTTCCGCGTCCACTGGCCAACGACCGAACACGGCTCGACCTCAGTTTCAGTGGACTCAAAACAGCACTGCGGTATCAGATTCGTCCCCCTGGCTCCACCACCGAACGCTCACTTCCAACGCAAGACCGCGCCGACCTCGCTGCGTCGTTCCAACACGCCGCCGTCGAAGCCATCATTGCCAAGGTCGACCTCGCCCTCACGCAAACCGGCTGTCGTGTGGTGGCCGTGGGAGGGGGCGTCACTGCCAATAAACAACTCCGCGCTGCACTGGAAAACCTTGGCAAAAAGCGGCGCATCACCATGCTGATCCCACCGTTTGAGTTTTGCACCGACAACGCGGCGATGGGGGCAATTGCCTGGGAACATTTAGAGCAGGACGCTCCGGTGGACCTCACGCTCGACGTTCTCCCCGGAACTGACCGTGGCCGTCACGCTGAACGCCTTAAACACCATGACGCGTCTCGGCGATCACCTCCACCTCGCCACTAACGACGTCGTACATCATCCCGACCACACCGATCTTGTGCTCGTCGATAAGCTGCGTCAGTGGCTCGCTCCCTTCGAGAAGCTTCCGCACCACCCGCACCACGTTGCGACGGGCGACTGCGTCGACAATCACCTGGTGCGAATGATCACCAGATGCCGTGAGCCCGCGGCAGTCGTCATCATGAACGACCCGGCCAACCTCCCGCAAAATGCGTTGCACTCGACTCCCCACCGGGGCGACCAGTTCCCCTGGCTGGCAACACTCTGCCACTGCTGCCTCGATTGCTCCACAGCGGGTATGCCCAACAACAACCACCAGTTTGGCGCCCGCCACAGTCGCTGCAAACTCGACGCTGCCGATCACTTCTTCGGTGGTGATGTTTCCGGCAACACGAACACTAAAAACATCACCCAGCCCAAGATCAAAAATTGCCTCTGCAGGCGAACGCGAATCGATACAACTAAGGATGACTGCTAATGGATGTTGGCTGGCAGCAGTTGCCTGACGTTGCCGCTCAAGGCTGCGCTTGAGTGGCTGACCACTGCGAAACCGGGCATTGCCCTCGAGCAAGATTTCCAGCACCTGCCCCGGGCTTGCGGCGTGCTGCACCTCTCGGCTGGCATGTTCGACAAAACGAATCTCATCCCTTAGGGACGGATAACGATCCTGAAATCCGATCAGGCTAAGTTGCACCCAACGGGCTGGTGCCCCCGTTTTCTGAAAATCCGCCAGCAAATCAAGCACATCGGGATCAATGAAGTCGGTGTTGGTTGCATCGATGAGCAGCGTTCCACCTGGCGGCACCTCATAAAGAACTTTTTGCAGGGCAGCCCGGTTAAAGAAAGTGACCTGATTAGCAAGCTCGACTCGGATTACATCCCCCGAGGCATGCCGCTCAAGCCTCCGCGTCAGCGGACGCCGATAGTTTGAGTGGAGAATAAATATCACGCTACAGGTCAACCCAATCGCGATACCGATCAGCAAATCGGTAAGCACAATGGCAGCCACCGTCGCCACGAAGGGGACAAACTGTGAGTATCCTTCACGCCAAAGCTGGCGATAGCGTTTGGGGTTGGTGAGCCGATAGCCTGTTTTGATCAATATCGCTGCCAGCGTCGCCAGCGGGATTTCGTTGAGCCAGGAGGGAAGCAGCAAAACACAAATCAACAACAGCCCACCGTGCGACATGGTCGCCAACCGAGTTCGGCCCCCAGCATTAACATTCGCCGTTCCCCGGATCACCGCAGCGCTGATCGGCAGACCACCCAAGAGGCCACAGATCACATTGCCGGCTCCCTGGGCAAGCAGCTCACGGTTTCGCGGTGTCCGCTGTTGACGCGGGTCAATTTTGTCGACCGCTTCAATTGCCAGCAGGGACTCCAGGCTCGCAATAATGCCAATGGTCAACGCCGCCACATAAACCCGCGAGTCCGTGAGGCTGGCAAAATTGGGAAACGTGATCAGCCCCAACATGCCATTGGGGCCATCACCAAGAGGCACCGAGACCAGGTGAGTTGGACCAATTGCCCACGGGCTTCCTGCTCGTTTCAGCAAGACGTTGGCAATGGTGCCTGCCAAAACCGCCACCAGAGGGCCGGGAATCCGCGTCCTTCGCAGCCACTTGATTTGATCCCAGGCAACGACAAGCACCAGCGATCCGACCCCAATCGTCGCTGCCCCAGGCAAAAAATACCGCAACGATTTCGGCAGATCAGAAAAGGTGGTTTCCCGGTCTGGCTGATTGAATGACATCTCACCGATGGGATCGATGTCGTAGCCGATGAGATGAGGCAACTGCTTCAGGATAATGATGATGCCGATGGCGGCGAGCAGACCTTTGATGACGCTGGTGGGGAAAAAGGACGAGATGAAGCCAGCCCGAAGAAAGCCAAACGCCAACTGAATGAAGCCGGCGAGCACCACCGCCGTCAGAAAGCCCTCAAAGCCACCGAGTGCTGTTGTCTGCGCTGAAACAATCGCGATCAGTGCCGGCGACCCACCAGACACACTCGTGCGGGAACCACTCAGCCCGCCCACGACAATGCCGCCGACAATGCCTGCAACAATGCCAGAGAACAGTGGGGCGCGAGCTGCAAGCGGGACCCCCAGGCAAAGCGGCAATGCCACCAGGAAGACCACGACCCCAGCCATGAGATCAGCCAAGAGATGCTCTGGAATGAGTGCACGTTTCCGCATTCCAGAGGCCTCTGAGGGCGTTTTTCTTCCCGCAGCCAGTCTGCCGGACTGCCGAAATCTAACTGGTTTGCAAGTGATCCGTCTATTGACGCACTCGCTGCCTGCCAACGGTCCGGTTCAATCTGTGGCCGGCTGCTTGGTTTCCCCTCTGGAAAGCGGTATTCTCACCGGTCTTGAGACCGAGTGTAGTTACTCAAGGAAGACCTCTTTTTTGGAAAGAATGACGCATGTCTGCGACCGCTGCCGGCTATATCACCGATGTTGACTACATTCCAGGCTTCTATCCGCACATGTCTCCGGTCGCAATGCGGTATGCCGCATCACTCAACCGCGTGGTGCCCCCGAAGACTGCCGACGGTTTTCGCTACCTTGAACTCGGCTGCGGCCTGGGCCGCTCACTGACAACCCTTGCCGCCGCCAACCCACAGGGCGAATTCGTTGGTGTCGATGTCAACGCGAATCACATT